>CAZTCY010000009.1:0-53374 GCA_964612715.1 uncultured Nitrosomonas sp.
GGCCTGCACGGCGGCAGAAAAGGTTGCAAGAGGAATCCGTGTGTTTTGTCCGGCGTCGTCGGTATAATCATCCTCAATTTCCACATAATCCGGGTACACATACAGGCAGTAGGCATTACCAGGACGCTCCCATGAAGGCAGCACACCCGATGCCACCGCATCGATATGTTGCAGCAATTCGGCTGTCCAGACGGGACTATTCTGGATATCCACAGTCAGGTAGGCGATGATGCGATCATGCGCCGGATCGCCCGGAATACGGCCAGGCCACGTGCAAACGGGTATATTCATATAGATTCATTCAAATAATGGAAAAGCGGTATTGATCCTGCCGTTTTTCGGCGGTGCAAAAACGATGGTAAAGCGTTGATTATTGATGCTGCAATATTTTCCGCCTTCAATCGCGCCGTTAATGGCATCGGGTTGATTGAAACCGCACAGCGTCCAGTCCGGTGCACCGGCCGGACACGTGTGCTGATGATCGACGGCATGCGCGATGGAATTCAATACCTGCTCGACCGAACAGCTGTCCGGAAACAACGTCGAAAATTTGTTTCTGCCGGGATGGCCTTGATATGACCAGCGGCCCGTGTAAATACCTGCCATGCTGGCTTTATCCTGAATGGTAAAATTCGCAACCGTTACAGGATTCACGCCTCCCGGGCGGGAATGAAAACCTTTGGGGCGATTGCGATCCCATTCGCCGCAGAATAGATGTTTCTGATTCATTTGCAGTTTATTTTCGAGCGTTATCCAATGCCGCACTGTACCGCAATCCACCTGAGCATGCACCGGCAGCGGAAAAAAATTCAATAGTAAAAATACCGCCACTGCATATATACCGGGCATGACGGATGCTTCGAACATTTTAGGCTGTATATTCATTTCCATTTTTCCCTGGCCTGTTTGCAAGATTCAAAATAACAATCGACCGGATCAGTTAAAATTCTATCATTTCACTTATTTTTTATTCACTCAACGGCTTATTCATGTCATTTCCAAAACAAACCACCCCTCGCGTAGGTTTTATTTCACTCGGCTGTCCCAAGGCACTGGTTGATTCCGAACAGATTCTGACGCAACTCAGGGCGGAAGGCTATGAAATTTCGCCGGATTATGAAACCGCCGATCTTGTTGTCGTCAACACTTGCGGTTTTATTGACAGCGCTGTGGAAGAATCGCTTGATGCCATTGGTGAAGCACTCGCTGAAAACGGCAAGGTCATCGTCACCGGTTGCCTCGGCGCCAAGGAAGACGGCAATATCATCAAACAAGCCCACCCGCAGGTGCTCGCAGTTACCGGCCCGCATGCATTGCCTGAGGTCATGTCCGCGGTTCATGCGCACCTGCCGCAACCGCATGATCCGTTCACCAGTCTGATTCCGCCCCAGGGCATACGTCTGACGCCCAGACACTATGCCTATATCAAAATTTCGGAAGGCTGCAATCACCGCTGCACATTCTGCATTATTCCTTCAATGCGCGGCAACCTGGTTAGCCGGCCGATCCACCAAGTCATGCAGGAAGCCGAAAATCTGGTCAATGCGGGTGTCAAAGAACTGCTGATTATTTCACAGGATACCAGCGCTTATGGTGTAGACGTCAAATACCGTACCGGTTTCTGGCAAGGCAGGCCTATAAAAACACGGTTAACCGAACTGGCCGGCGCGCTTGGCGAACTCGGCGTCTGGGTGCGGTTGCATTATGTTTATCCTTATCCGCATGTTGATGAAGTGATTCCTTTAATGGCTGACCGCAAGATTTTGCCTTATCTCGATGCGCCGCTGCAGCATGCCAGCGCGCGTATTCTCAAAGCCATGAAACGGCCCGCCAACGCCGAAAACAATCTGGCGCGCATTCAACAGTGGCGCGCGGTATGCCCTGATATCACACTGCGCAGCACATTTATTGTGGGTTTTCCGGGTGAAACCGAAGCCGAGTTTGAAGAATTACTGCAATTCCTGCAATCCGCACGACTCGACCGGGTAGGTTGTTTTAAGTATTCTCCGGTAGATGGCGCAACCGCCAATGCACTGCCCGGTGCCGTTCCGGAAGAAATCAAGCAGGAACGCTTTGAACGCTTCATGCAATTACAGGAAGCAATCAGCCGGCAACTGCTGGCTGAGAAAATCGGCCGCACCATGACCGTTCTGGTTGATCATGTTGAAGAACACCAGGTTATTGCAAGAAGCAGCGCCGATGCCCCTGAAATCGATGGATTGGTCTATATCAGCAATCCGCCCGGCACACTACAGACAGGCGATTGGATCACGGTAACAGTCACGGATTCGGATGCGCATGATTTATATGCGCAGACAGCAGCGCATTAGTTTTCCGGACATGGCTTGAATATGTTGTTTTTTTGCCTGCGGAACTAGTTGATTTACCCCCTTGTCTTACGAACGCTCCACTTGCAGATCACGCAGCAAAACTCGTGTCTATCCGGGTTTGCAGGGCAGCACAATTATCTGCCGCTTGTTTCTGACCCGTACGAATTGCTGCATATCTGTAAAGTTCAGGGTAAAATAACTATTCCTAAATAATTTTAAAAAGGAAAAAACAAAATGAGAGCAGTATTAATTAGTATGTTCGCTGCAGCACTGATATTTTCGGTCAATGCACAAGCTGACGCAAATCTGGCAAAAAACAGCGGTTGCCTGAACTGTCATAACGTTGACACCAAACTTGTTGGCCCCGCTCTGAAAGAAATTGCCGCGAAATATGCAGGTCAAGAAGGCGCTTCTGACTACCTGGCCGGACAAATCAAGAAAGGTAGCAACGGCGTCTGGGGTCCGATTCCAATGCCGCCTAATGCGATGGTCAGCGATGACAACGCTAAAGTTCTGGCGGACTTCATTCTGTCGCTTAACTAAGCGAAGTTTCAGTGTATAAAAAAGCCGGCGTTTTATAACGTCGGCTTTTTTATTGTTGCTATGATGTCTCTTTCTATCCTATTTCTCATACAACCATGAAAACTCGCATACACTGGCAGGGCAATGTCAGCTTTCTCGCCGAATCCGGCAGCGGGCATCAGGTGCTGATGGATGGCGCCCCCGAAGCAGGCGGACAAAACAAAGGGCCGCGCCCAATGGAAATGATGCTGATGGGACTCGGCGGCTGCACAACCTTTGACGTCATTTTTATTTTGAAAAAAGCACGCCAGGAAGTAACCGACTGTGTTGTCAACGTCGAGGCACAACGCGCCGAAACCGACCCAAAGGTATTTACGCACATACACCTGCATTTTATACTGACGGGCAAGAACCTGAATCCACAACAGGTTGAACGGGCCATCCATCTGTCCGCGGAAAAATACTGTTCGGCATCTATCATGCTCAGACCCACTGTGGAAATCACGCACGATTATGAGATTGTTGAAACGTCCTGACAATCGGGTGAACCGTTCTGAATTTTCTGATTACACCCTTCTCAACGCCGCAACGGACGGAACACTTCCAGTTCCCATGGCCTGATCGCCAGCATGAAACCAATGTTGCGGCGCTTGTTCAACGGCAGGCACGTGTCCTGCCGGTGCAACTCGGTAAATTCCTGGGCGAGCATCTGCATTTTACGCATCAGGACTTGTATGGAAAAATCACTGAACAGGCCTGACAGGAAAAGCCGCTTCTCAAATTCACCGCCAAAACCGGAGTGAAGAAACTGGTTCTGTATCTGTTTCTCAAAGAATCGCTCAATCGGTCCGTCAGGCAGCCAACGGAAGCCTTCGTCGATGCGCAGTTTGATACGATTCTGTGGCAGCAGGTCGATAATCTTGAGTTTGTCCAGTTTTGTTAAGTACCGAATACACTCCGTTTCGGAAATGTGGTAATGACTCACAATATCCTCGTAACTGAGCCGGTTACGCACGCTGACAGCGACAAGCAACAGTTTTGTATCTCCCACCAGTTCTTTTTCCTGCTCGGCAGTGAGCCGGGTGATGTGTTGACGCGCTTCCTGGTAGAGCTGAAAAAGATCGGACAACTCCATTTGCATCAGCCGGCAAATTGCTTCTAGCCGGTCGAGCGTCAATCGTTTGGATGCGAACATCCGCTTGACATTGGCTTCACTCATACTCAGTCCCTGCGCGATGTCGGCATAGGTCAGCCGCCGGCCTCTCAGCGTTTTTTTTAAGATGTCTATCAGCGCTTCGGTTTGCATCATTTTCATCCCTGGGTCGTTAGACGAGATAATTCACAAAAAGGATACTATCAATATACTATGAATTCATTATTGTACTTCTAACACAGTAATTGTTTATAAAAATAATCCTCTGCCGAATAATGCATGCATCATTATTCAACGAGGAGATTAACACAATGTCGATACTGAAAAGATTGTCAACAACCCTGATATCCCACATTGACCGGGTTGTTACCGAAATTGAGAATCATGATGCGGTTATTCAGGCATCACTGGATGAAATGAGCAACAAGATCACCAAAGCGAAAATCGCATTGAACCAGGCTTGCCGCGAAAGAGACCGGCTTAAAACCGAAATCGACAAACAGCGGAATAATATGCATCGCTGGCAGGTGCGGGCCATCAGTTGCGCAAAATCGGATGAGCCCAGAGCACTGGAGTGTTTGCGCCGCTCGCACAAAAGCCGGGATCAGGCAGTAATGCTGCAAAAATCACTGGACATCTATACGCACTCAATTGAAAAAATGACCGGCGACATTAAATCCAGCGCGCAACGTCTGACCGAAATGAAACAGAAACTGACGCTGATGCGTGCGAAACAGGCCACCGGCAAAATCAGTGCAATCACCTGTCCGCCCGATGGCAAAGCGGAAAGCACTCTGGAAGATACCTTCAATCGCTGGGAAATGCACATCAATTACGATGGAATTCCGCTGGATTGCACGGATACGAATACTGTGGATGAACTGGAACATGAATTCATTACACAGGAACAGCAAAACGACTTGCGCAACGAACTGGCTGCACTACTCGCCAAGGAGGAACAACAATGAATACCCTGCAACATCGTGTCATTCAGGACAACAACGAAACAGTGGCAGAATACAGTACAAACAGATTGATTCAAAAACTGCCGGCATTGCTGCGCGTATTAGGCGCGACTGCTTTGATTTTTGCCATGTACAGTTTTCTTGCCAAAGGCTGGCAAAGCGGCAACGATAGCTTCCGCTACCTGCTGTTGCTGAGCCATACCGGCATTCTGGCGGCTATCGGCCTGGCCAGCGGACATTATCTTAAGGAAAGCAAAGGCGCGCGATTGCTGCTCGTACTGGCTTTGGTATCGGTACCGGTTAATTTTGCGATACTCGGTTCGTTTATCCATTCCCAGACAACCATGATTATCGCAGCGCATTCCGGCGCTTTTCCAGACTATGTCTCATGGACGGTCGGCAGCTTAAACACTGCGCTGCTCATCAGCGCAGGTGCGCTCGTGGTGCTGACACCGGTCGTCTTTCTGGGCTTTACCGTGCTGGCGCGGCACATGGCGGTTAAACTGTCATTATTATTCCTGTTCAGCAATGCCGCAATGCTGCTGCCGTTACGCGACCCGCAAAACATCGGCCTGATGGTACTGGTGCTGACCATTGCCGTGTCGGTTGCAACACGCGCGTTCGCGGATAAGCAGGTCGCCGCCAAAACATCCGAAGGTGTCATCGCACTGAGCCTGCAATTGCTACCGCTGTCGGTACTCGCCATACGCAACCTGTGGCTCTATACCCCCGACGAATTTTTATTTGCGGTACTCTGTGTTTCTGTTTTTTTAATGTTGCGACAGATTTCACTGTGTCTGGAGGCAGCAACAAAAGCACGCGTCATTCTCGACAGAATTGCACTGATTCCTGCCCTGCTCATTGTTTTACCCCTCAGCTCTGCGCTGGCCGATGCAATATTCTTACCCGAATCACTGGTTTTACCGGTCAGCCTGGCGATCTCGACAGCCATGGTTTATGATCTGTCACGCCGCAACCAGGGCTATGCGGGCGCTTACAGGCTGATTGCAATCTGTGAAGTCCTGTTGGGTATGCTGCTCAATCTGATGCTTTTCGATGGATTACTTGCGACATTATCCTGCATTGTTGCTGGCGCTTCCCTGCTGATGTACGGCTATCACGCCCGGCAACGCGGCGTATTCCTCGCCGGCATGGCGCTCGTCCTTATGGGTATGCTGCAACAACTGTTTGAATTGATCTATCGTTTTGATCTGAGCAGCTGGATCAGTTTCGCTATTCTCGGCATAATCGCCATCGTCGCCGGCTCGGTTCTGGAATCGCAAGGCTTACGGATCAGGCAGCGGTTGAACGAATGGAAAAATACGTTCCGCCGCTGGGAACAATAAGACAGAAAAATTATTGCCTACACCTTAGACTACGCCCGCTTCATGCGCCTGCAAATCAGCATGATAACTGGAGCGTACCATCGGGCCGCAGGCGGCATGGGTAAAACCCATATCGTTCGCGGCCTGCTCAAACCCCTTGAAACCTTCCGGTGAAACATAGCGTTCCACCGGCAAGTGACCGATACTCGGTTGCAGGTATTGACCAATCGTCAGCATTTCCACATGATGCGCGCGCAGGTCCCGCAACACCTGCAGGATTTCTTCATCGGTTTCGCCAAGTCCCAGCATCAAGCCGGATTTGGTCGGAATATTCGGGAATCGGTCCTTGAAATCCTTTAACAGCTTCAACGAATGCTGATAATCGGCGCCAGGGCGGCACTGTTTATACAGTCTTGGTACTGTTTCGAGATTGTGGTTCAACACATCGGGCGGACAGGCGGACAGCTTCTCCAGCGCGATATCCAGTCTGCCTCTGAAATCAGGCACCAGTATTTCAATCTTGGTATGCGGCGCATGCTGGCGGATCGCCTGAATGCAATCGACAAAATGCTGCGCCCCGCCATCACGCAGGTCATCACGATCGACACTGGTAATAACGACATAACGCAGCCTCATGGCGGCTATCGATTGCGCCAGATGCAATGGCTCTTCAGGATCCGGCGGCTTGGGACGGCCGTGCGCCACATCACAGAAAGGGCAGCGCCGCGTACACAGATCGCCCAGAATCATGAACGTTGCCGTTCCTTTGCCGAAACATTCACCGATATTCGGGCAGGACGCTTCCTCACAGACCGTATGCAGTTTCTGTTCCCGCAGGATGCGCTTGACTTCATAGAATGCCTGGCTGTTGGAAGAGCGCACGCGTATCCATGAGGGTTTGCGCAACAGATTATCTTTTGATTGGGTACCGATTTTTACCGGATTTCGTGCTGTTTTATCAGCGCCTTTCTGGCGTATTTCAGAAGTCATGGCTGTAACGATTAAATCCTTTCCTTGATAAGTTCTTTTTGTAAATAATGCACCAGTTTGCACTGAATGCGATCCAGCCCATCGGCCACCCCCTGATCCTTCATCTGCGTCACCGGCATACCGGCATAACCGCACGGGTTGATCGCGGCAAATGGTTGCAGATCCATGTCGACATTCAGCGCAATGCCGTGATAGCAAAAATTCTTTTTAATTTTCAGCCCGAGTGAAGCAATTTTAGCCGTACCGACATACACTCCCGGCGCATCAGTGCGGCCCTGTGCTTTAATGTCATAATCGGCCAACACTTGTATTACGGCGTTTTCCATTCGTCTTACCAGTTCCCTTATACCCAGTTTGAGGCGCCGGACGTCCAGCAGCAGATAGGCAATCAATTGACCTGGGCCATGATAGGTAATCTGTCCACCCCGGTCTGTTCTAATGACAGGAATTTCACTTTCGACCAGTAAATGCTCCGGCTTTCCTGCGATGCCCTGCGTATAAACCGGGAGGTGCTGCAATAACCATATTTCATCATCAGTCAACAGTGTACGCCGGGTTGTAAAATCTTGCATGGCCTGCCAGGCTGAATCATAATCGATCATCCCCATTGGCCTAATGACAAATCGCCGATGCTGAGTACACAGCATCCCCGGTTTCGTAGCCTGCTCCATGCTGCCGTCAAAGAACGACGGATACCATAGGGTGCCCCGTCAATGCCCGGTATAACGCATCCAGCTGATCACGGGATGTTGCATGAACAGTACATGTAATACTGAGATAATTGCCACCCTTGCTTGAGCGGATCTCCATCGTGGTTTCATCAAAATCAGGCGCATGGTACTTGACGATCGCCAAGATTATCCGGGTGAAATCCTGTTCCGCCTTTCCCATAATCTTAATCGGAAAATCACAGGGATATTCAATTAAGGATTCTTCAGCCATGCATTCAATTTGCCGTTTCTGACGAATCCGACGAATAGCCCCGCATATGCGTCGCTTTATACTGCTGGTAAAGCTGGTGTAATTGTCTGAATTTCGGTCCGGGTTTACCGGTTCCGACCATTTTCCCGTTCAGATGGGTGATTGCCATGATTTCCCGGGTTGAAGACGTCAACATGATCTCTTCCGCGGTGAACAATTCATCTTCAGTCACTTCCCGCACTGCGTGGATGATATCATGGCTGGCTGCCAGTTCCAGCGTCACGTCATACGTGATACCGGGCAACATCAGGTGACTCTTGGGCGGCACGAGCAACACCTGATTTTTCACGACAAAAATATTACTCGCCGAGCCTTCAGTCAAATATCCGTCCCGGATCAGAATCGTTTCAGCGGCTTTCTCATCCACGGCAAGCTGGCGCAACAGCACATTCGGCAACAGGGAAATCGATTTAATGTCACAGCGCACCCAGCGATTATCACTGGCTGTAATAGCGGTCACACCGTTTTCGAGTAATTCCGCAGCGGGTGGCGTCAATGGGTTGCTCATGATAAAGACTGTCGGCGGCACATCAGGAAATGCGTGGTCCCGCTTGGCAACACCACGCGTGATATGCAGATAAACCGATTGATCTTCGCCTTCATTCTTCTCAATGATCTGCGTTAACAATTGCCGCCACTCATGATTCGTATGCGGATTTTTAAGCCGGATACCATCAAGGCTGTGCTGCAGGCGTTGCAGATGCGCTGTCAGTCTGAAGGGTTTGCGCGAATAAACAGGAATCACCTCATATACACCATCGCCAAAAATGAACCCCCTGTCCAACACCGAAATACAAGCCTTGTCGATTGGCATGAAATGGCCATTCAGATATATCATGTAACGCCTTATGGTCTATATTAGGAAAAACAAAGCGAAAAAACCAGCGGGATAATCGATTAATTGAACAGCAATTTCAGACTGTCCCAGGTCCGTTCTACAAAATTGCCTTCATTCACATCTTCCAATGCCACCAATGGATAAATTTCGACGAGTTGACCATTCAGAGTAAATTTAACCGATCCAACTTCCTGCCCTGTACTTACAGGCGCAATTAAAGGCTGTTTATACTCCATGGTTGCTTTCAGATTGCCTGCCTGCCCTTTGGGAATCGAAAAATAGACATCCGTATCAAAACCCGCCTGAAATACATCCTGAGCACCTTTCCATAGTTCAATGGAAGTCAGCACCTCACCTTTTTTATACAAATGCACCGTATCGTAAAACTGGAATCCGTAGTTCAGCAGGCGTTGACTTTCCTTGCTGCGTTCACCGGCCGATTTTGTACCCATGATGATGGATATCAGCCGCCGTTTATCGCGTTTTGCCGACGTAATCAGACAATACCCTGCCGTTCTTGTCCACCCCGTTTTCATGCCGTCCACATGAGGATCCAGCCACAACAGGCGGTTGCGATTGGGCTGAGTTATATTATTATAGGTGTATTCCTTGAGTGAGTAGAGTGGATAAAATTCAGGAAAGTCGCGAATAATGGCAGCGGCGAGCAGCGTCAGATCATGTGCCGAGGTATAATGATCGGGATGGGGCAATCCCGTGGTATTCATAAAATGCGTGTCTTTCATGCCGAGACGTTGCGCTTCCTGATTCATCATCTGAACGAAAAACTCTTCTGAGCCTGCGATGGCTTCTGCCAGAGCGATGCACGCATCGTTACCGGACTGTACAATCATGCCGCGAATTAATTCATCGACCGTCACTTCCTTGTTCGGCTCAATAAACATACGGGAACCGATCATGCGCCACGCCCGGCTGGAAACCGGCACAACCTGGTCACGTTGTATACGGTTTTGCTTGAGTGCCGAGAAAACAATATAGGCTGTCATCAATTTAGTCAGTGACGCCGGCTCGACACGCTCATGCGCATTTTTACTGGCCAGCACCTGCCCGGACTGATAATCGGACAACATATACGCTTTGGCAGCAATCGATATGTCAGGCTGTTGCTGGGCTGATACTTGCATGGATAGAACAACCAGACAGATCACTATCGGAAGTAAGCGTTTCATGAAATTATACAAAAAATGGTTATTATAGCCTGCCGATTAAATTTCTTAAACCAGTGTTTCATAGACCAGCCGGTCCTCAGTTTCACGGCATGCCGCAGACGAATTATACGGTGTTACTCGCATCCTAACCGGATTTATGCGGACGATCAATAATGCCGGTATGGAACATCAGTTTCCCCGTATTCCGCTCCATAAAATAGCGCCTTAACGGATCATGAATCACACGAAAAGCCATTTCATCCCAGGGCACTTCCACTTCAGACACCAATTTGACTTCACTGCTCTCGATACCCGGCTTAAAATCCAGATCGAGCAACTTTGCACGAAACAGCACATACACCTGGCTGATGTGCGGCAGGCTGTAAATGGCATAGAGATCGCCGATCGAAACCCTGGCGCTAGCCTCCTCGAGCGTTTCTCTTGCGGCCGCCTGCGCCAGTGTTTCATTGTTTTCCATAAAACCTGCCGGCAAAGTCCACCAGCCGATTCTGGGTTCAATCGCACGGCGGCATAACAATATCTTGTCTTCCCACTCCGGTATACAACCCACAACCATTTTGGGATTCTGATAATGAATTTCATGACATACGGTGCACACATACCGCGGCAAAGTGTCACCTTCCGGAATGCGAAGCTCTACATGCGCACTGCAACTACTACAAAATTTCATGAATGTGCTCTAATCAATTTCAACAATCAACAGGATATGCTTTGATCTTTCCAAGCCTTCGTGCGGCAGGATCAGATTTCGACTACAAATCGTCTTTCCGCCAACACTTGGCCTGCCTGATCGCGCAGTATCACCCGCCAGTCGCCGGCATCACCCTTGCTCAGCAGTTTTTTAGCATGCGTGCGCCACTTCCTGGCGCCAATATGCAGTTTTGTTTCAGTAACCGGATAGTCTTCAAAATACCAGTCAACGCTTAACTGCTGGTTTCCAAAACCCGACAATTCGATAAAAAAATAGATACTACTGCTGCCGTTACGTTCAAGCAGCACACGATCAACGTTGTCAACCGGCTCTCGTTGCCGGATCTGGTGCGTCAATTGGGCGCGAATGACACCGGAATGATCTGCGGCAGACTTCTTCGCGCCTGCCGCAACCGGAACACCCGCCGCATTGGATGCCATCGGCGGCGGCATGAATTCGAGCCGCTCTTCAAGCCCGGAATCCACTGGTTTCGTTGCCGGTTTTGGTGAAATCGGTGCTTTCTCGCTGACCCGTCTTAATGGTTTAATCCGAGGTACAGGCGCATCTGTATCCGCCGTCCTCACCTCCTGATGCTGCGTACTATGACTATCTGTCGCATCATGATTATCCGCCTGCTGTGCTGTTTCCTGTACCTGTTCTTCCGATGATTCCGGCTGTTTTTCCGGTAACGGCACCAAAGCCTGGTGGTCATCACCAAAACTGCCGCTATCGGACGTTTCATTATCACCGATCAGCATATAACCCACTATAACCACAAACACGACAAAAACAATGACTGCGATTGCGATTTTGCGCCGGTCAAATGGCGGCTTTTCCAGCGCGCGCCAATGCGGAGGACGCGACAGATCCTCGAATGTACCCTGCTCATCCGGGTCAATGGCCTCAGTCGTTTTAGGTTGTTGAATGTGTATACGGATTTTCAGTTTTTTATCGAACATATCAAGGCTATCGGATTAATTGACGACTGTGCAGTGGCGCACGCGGGCCTTTCAGCAAAACATAAAATCCATTCTAATAATTCGGCAAGGCAAAGTAAAACAGCTCACCTTTTTAATCACCAGATGTTGATTTGTATTTTACAATAGCGGCAACCCTGAAAGGTAACAATCCTGGCAATCCAAGAAATGAATTCAAACTTGAATCAATGCACACTGAATTAGAAGCAGTTCAACAACAATACCCGATCTCATCACGCCCAAATCCCTGACGCAACGCATCGGCGCCACACCCGTCAGAGCATTCGCGCAGGTTACACACGATACGCCGATGCTGTCTTTAAACAATGCATTTGACGAAAATGAAGCCAGAGCATTTGATCACCGCATCAGTGAAGGGCTTGATGAAAGCTCGATTGAATATGCTGTAGAACCCAAATTTGACGGCCTTGCTGTTACGCCCCGCATTTTAAAAACCGGTGCCATGCGCGGCGATGGGTATACGGACCCTCCTTCGAAAAATTCTCGGGAGGGACCAGACTGTCGCAAACTGTCCCGGCAACCTTACAGCCTTCCGCAAGGCGTTCAACTATCATCGATCGTTCCATCAACATTGATGGAGGACATGATGCGTAAGCCACGCGACTTCGACGCGGAACTGAAAGCGCTGGAGGACAAGGCGCGACACTGGCAGCGCTCAAACGCAACCGGACAGCTCGCGCCCGGCATAACATGCGCACCTGGCAAGTCGAGTGCCGCAAGCGCACCCGGTATCTGATCGAACTCGGCGGCTTCGTCGTCAAGGTCGGGATTGTGGACCTCACCGGCGATGATCGCACCATGCTACGGCGCACTCATATGGATGGCTGACAAGCTCCAGAGTGAGGAAAGCGAACATGCGCGCGGCATCTGGAAGAAGCTGGGGAAGATGGCATTCGAGGCTGAACAAACCGACACACGAGACAGGTCGGAGGCACAGCAGGATCGGGGGTGACCGATGGCGGGCGGCACGTAGACCTCAAATATCGCAGCGCCGCCCGCCATCGCGCGGCTTACCGCGCAGACATTCTTCATGCAGCGTCCGGCATCCGCGCAATTCCTGATGCACTTGCTACGTTACAGGATTTGGCCGCATACTGTGTCGCAGATTTCGGGAATTTTGCGATGCTTTCAAAGGGAGATATGGAATCCGGAAATTGCTGACGATTGACGATGTTCTGCAACTTGAGACCTTCGATGGTTTTTTCGGCTCGCAGTTCGATGTCGATCCCTCGGGGAAGATGCTCGCGATCTCTGTGCATCGCGGAACCGATGCAGCAAATCGATATGGCGTCCCCTTCCTCGCTGGCGGCGAACGCGGCCACCTGCATCTGATCGATCTTAAGACTTGCTCGTTGCGGCAGATCGATGCGCCCAAGGGCGTTAGGCTGTTTTCGCCCCTTTGGTCACCGGACGGTCTGCTAATCGCGGTGGCCGCTACGGATGGCACTTTCGTGCGGCCGTGCGTAGTCGAGGTCGCAAACGGTGAGCTTCGGGTTCTTGCTGACCGCAATCTGGCCCTCTCGGCACAGAAGCACCCGTTCCACTGGCTGAGTAACGGCAAACTGGCTTGCGAGTTGTTGCCGGAAGGCGAATTGCCTTTGGCTCTGGATGTCGAATATCGCGGCGCGACCAAAGCGATGATAGCGTGGTCCAAGGCATGGAAGGGCGAAGGCACGACACCAAGCGTGCTGGCGAGCGATCACCCTGTGGAATCGGAACCAGATGGCGAGCTTTGCGCCATAGATTTGCCGAAGGGAAAGGTTCGCGCATATCCCGATGCGAATGATGCCCCCGAAGCGCTGAGAGCCTTTTCCCAAAGGGACGAGATCGAGCTTCCCCGGCCGCCGCCTTCACTCGGTGATCGTCTGCCCGCCTTTAGTGAAAAGGTTGCGAGCCATCCCGCGACGGGACAAGAATTCTACCTGTCACGCGACGATGCCGGCACTCGTGTTCTCCGAGTGAGAGACAGCGACGTCACCACAATTTTCGAGACTGACCGACATCTGGCCAATGTGGCTCCGGGGAAAATTCTGACACTCGCGTTCGAGATGCGGAAAGGTCGAACGGCGTTCATGCGTTGCATCCTGCCCCCGGATCATAAGGAGGGCGAATGCAGACCGGCCGTCATGTGGGTCTATCCAGGGACCGAGGTGGGAGAGAAGCTGACGGCAAGGCACCGGCTCAACGACGCCACCTTCTTCAACCTTCAGCTTCTCGCAGCACAGGGTTATGTGGTTCTCGCACCGGCGATACCCCTTGATGAAGAGGCGCGCGCCGATCGCGAGGTAATCGACTGTCTTGCGGATGCCGTGTTGCCCGCCCTCGATGCGGCGGACAGAGCAGGTTTGATCGACCGCGACCACGTTCAAGTCGTGGGCCAGAGTTTCGGCGGCTGGGCCGTTCTTGCGCTGCTGGCGGAAACCACCGTGTTCCGCTCGGGAATTGCGATGGCGTCGGTGTCCAACCTGATCGGCTTTCATGGCCAATTTGATGTTCGCTTCCGCTACGACGACCGGCAGGGCGAACATCTTACCTTTTCACAGATGTGCGAACGGCTTTGGCATTTCCCAGGACCGCCGTGGGAGTATCTTGAGCGATATATCCGCAACAGCCCCGTCTTTGCTGTGCAGAAAGTCTCGGCCCCACTGCTGATGTTTCATGGCGATCAGGACTATGTGCCGATTGCGCAGTCAGAAGAAATGTTCTCCGCTCTGCGGAGGGCTGGCAAGAAGACCGAGTTTGTCCGCTACTGGGGCGAGGGGCATGTGCTTGCCAATCCCGCCAACATCCAGGATGCGTGGAGTAGAATTTTTGACTGGCTGTCGCGTCATTCCTGAATTTCGCGAAGAAACCAGGGCCTGCCGATTTTTCGGGGAAAATTCTGTCGCAAAAATCGGGCGCTAAAGTCGAAGTTGTGCGGCAGACTTTTGCGACAGAATTCGGTGTTTTTTATCGGACATATCAAGGCTATCGGATCAATTGACGACTGTGCAATGGCGCACGCGGGCCTTTCAGCAAAACATAAAATCCATTCTAATAATTCGGCAAGGCAAAGTAAAACAGCTCACCTTTTTAATCACCAGATGTTGATTTGTATTTTACAATAGCGGCAACCCTGAAAGGTAACAATCCTGGCAATCCAAGAAATGAATTCAAACTTGAATCAATGCGCACTGAATTAGAAGCAGTCCAACAACAACTGCAAACCTTGCGGCAACAGATTGAACTATACAATTACCAGTATTACGTCCTGAATGATCCGTCTGTGCCGGACGCCGAGTTTGACCGGCTATTCCGCGAGCTTCAGCAGATCGAGCAACAATACCCACACCTCATCACGTCCGAATCCCCGACGCAGCGCATCGGCGCCACACCAGTCAAAGCATTCTCGCAGATTACACACGATACGCCGATGCTGTCGTTGAATAATGCTTTTGACGAAGACGAAGTCAAAGCATTTGATCGCCGTATCAGCGAAGGGCTTGCTGAAAACCCGATTGAGTATGCGGTAGAACCCAAATTTGACGGCCTTGCCGTTACACTCCGCTACGAAAATGGCATTTTTAAAACCGGTGCCACGCGCGGCGATGGATATACGGGGGAAGATATCACGCACAATCTGCGTACGATCAAAGCTATCCCGTTATTCTTGCCCAAGGAAAAAACGCCCCGCCTTCTGGAAGTGCGCGGCGAAGTACTGATGCTTAAAGCGGATTTCATTCAGCTCAATAAAGTACAGCTGCAAAAAGGTGAAAAACTGTTTGCCAATCCGCGGAATGCAGCCGCCGGCTCATTGCGGCAGCTTGATGCGGCGATTACGGCAACGCGGCGATTGATGTTTTTTGCTTATGGTATTGCACCGAATCTCGATACACCGGTACCTCAGAACACACACAGCGCGATTATGGCTTATCTCACCGGATTGCATTTTCCGGTTGCACGCGAATGCATGGTTGTGCGAGGCTTGGCCGGTTTAATCGCCTACTACGCCAAAATTGCGGCGCAACGTGAACAACTGCCTTACGATATCGATGGTGTCGTCTATAAAGTCAATGCACTGGCACAACAGGAAAAACTGGGATTCGTGGCACGTGCTCCGCGCTTTGCTCTGGCCCATAAATTCCCTGCGCAGGAAGCCATGACACGATTACTCGATATTGATGTCCAAGTTGGACGCACAGGCGCACTGACGCCCGTCGCACGGCTTGAACCCGTTTTTGTCGGCGGGGCAACCGTCACCAACGCGACTTTGCATAACGCCGATGAAATCAGCCGCAAGGATGTCAGAATCGGCGACACGGTGATTGTCCGCCGTGCCGGCGACGTCATTCCTGAAATCGTATCCGTTGTTCTCGCGCAGCGCTCCGAAGAAACCCGGCCCTTTATTATGCCGCATCATTGTCCGGTGTGTGGCGCCAGAGCGGTACGTCCCGAAGGTGAAACGGTTGCCCGCTGCACAGGCGGTCTGTTTTGCCCCGCACAACGCAAACAGGCGCTATTGCATTTTGCCGCGCGCCGCGCCATGAACATCGAAGGACTGGGTGAAAAACTGGTAAACCAACTGGTCGACAATGTCATCGTAAAAACACCCGCAGACCTGTATTTATTAGGTATTGCAGCACTGGCAAATCTTGAGCGCATGGCCGGAAAGTCTGCCGGCAATATAGTGGCGGCCATTGAAAAAAGCAAACAAACTACACTGGCACGGTTCATCTATGCACTGGGCATTCGTAACGTAGGCGAAGCAACAGCCAAAGACCTTGCGCGTTATTTCGGCAATCTGAATCGCTTGATGGATTCCGGAATGGAAGAGTTGCTCCAGGTACGCGACATCGGGCCTGTTGTCGCCCAAAGCATCGTTGATTTTTTCACCGAAAACCATAACCGCGAAGTCATCGAGCGGCTTCGTGCAAGCGGCGTAAGCTGGGAAGAAAATGCCGGAACAGCATTCGAACCGGAAAACAGCAGCGCCATCAACGGCAGGACATTCGTCCTGACCGGAACATTACCGAACATGACGCGCGAAGAAGCCAAAGCGGAAATTGAAAAGCTGGGTGGTAAAGTGTCCGGCAGCGTTTCCAAAAAAACCGATTACGTCGTTGCAGGAAACGATCCAGGCAGCAAATATGAAAAAGCCGTTGATTTGGGCATCACCCTGCTGGATGAAAACGGACTCAAAAAACTACTCCAATCCATTACGCAATGTTAACCAAAGAACAAACCGAACATATTCTGCAAACCGCTGATTTGATTTATTCCGCAGAAATTATTGAAAAAACTATTAAGAACCTGGCGGATGAAATTACAGAAAAACTGGCTGAACAATACCCCCTGGTATTATGTGTGATGAAAGGCGGCATTATTTTCGCCGGGCATCTATTGCCAAAACTGACATTCCCCCTGGATTTCGATTACATCCAGGTGTCACGCTACCACAATAGAACCAGCGGCGGCGAAATGAACTGGACATTATTTCCCCAGAACGCGCTTATCCAGGATCGCGTAGTACTCGTCATTGATGATATTCTCGATGAAGGAATCACACTGGCCAGAATCCGCAAAAAAGTGCTTGAATGCGGCGCCCGCGCATTTTACAGTGCTGTACTCGTCGACAAGGATCTTGGCAAAACAAAATCTTTCCAAGCGGATTTTATCGGATTAAACTTACCGAATCGGTACGTTTTCGGTTTCGGGATGGATATCCATGGCGCCTGGCGTAATTTGCCAGCCATTTATGCGATCAATACAAAATCCGATTCATTTTAACCGAACGAAACGAGATCAATCTGACCTCAATCGTTGAGCACAAAATCCTGATTTTAAACAGCGGTATTCATTTTGGACGCGGACACCATGAACGATTTAGAACCACTGACGGAAAGACAGCGGCGTGAGCTTGAATATCACCGGGAACACGCAAAGCAGCATAGCGCCCTGCTCGACAGGCCGGTAAACTTTGACATTGTCCTGGACAACAACAGAAGATGGTGGAATGCGCACTGGACGATGTACACCTATTTACGCAACAAAGATATTAAAGGAAAAAATGTACTTGTCGTCGGGTGCGGTTTTGGTGATGATGCCCTTTATCTGGCCAAATACGGCGCACATGTCAAAGCTTTTGATCTGTCCCCCGAGTCACTCTCTATTGCCAGAACACTCGCTGAAAAGGAAAATCTTACGATTGAGTTCAAGGAAATGCCTGCAGAAAAATTAGAGTACGAAAACAACTACTTCGACTTTGTCGTTGCCCGAGACATCCTGCATCATGTAGACATTCCCAAATCCATCAATGAAATCCTGAGAGTATCCAAACCCGGTGCGATCTTCTGTTTCAACGAAGTTTATTCTCACTCGCTCACTGACCGGATTCGCTATTCAGATTTTGTCGATAAATGGCTATACCCTAAAATGGTAAACTTCGTATATGGCGGCGATAAGCCCTACATTACAGAAGATGAACGTAAACTCAGCGAACAGGATATAAAAATCATTACTGCATTCATGGCGAAACCCGAGATCGAAAAATATTTCAACCTGTTTATAGGCAGGCTCATACCGGACAATTATTTATTCCTGGTAAAACTGGACAGATTATTGTTATATCTTTTATCACCCATCGCAAAATTTTTCGGCGCAAGAATACTGATTGCCGGAACTCTGAATAAAGCGGAGCAAACCCCGGAAGTCTAAGTACACCTACTTCGATGGCTTAGTATTTCTTGAAACAGCGTACAGGAGAAACATGTTTGCAGTAATCGGCGGCAGCGGCATGGCGCAGTTGAGCTGTCTTGAGATATCGCATCGTCAAATCATACGTACGCCCTATGGCGAACCTTCAGGTCCTTTTACGTTCGGTAAAGTCAACAATCATGAAATCGTTTTTCTGGCACGCCACGGACACGGTCATACCATCCCGCCGCATCTGATCAATTACCGTGCAAACATGTGGGCGCTAAAAACCCTAAAACCCAGGCATGTCATCGCAGTTGCCGCTGTCGGAGGCATCCGTGACGATCTGATACCCGGTAGCCTTGTTACCCCCGATCAAATCATTGACTACACCTATGGCCGCGATTTTACGTTCTTTGACAGCAGGGACGAACCGGTAACCCATATCGACTTCACCCGCCCCTATAGCCCCGAGACACGCGCACTGATTCTGAAAGCAGCCAACCGTGCCGGTGAAGCGGTCATCGATGGTGGTGTTTATGCCGCAACACAAGGCCCAAGGCTGGAAACCGCAGCCGAGATCAATCGGCTGGCGCTTGACGGTGCGGACATCGTTGGCATGACCGGCATGCCGGAAGCCGCGCTGGCGCGGGAACAGGAACTGAATTACGCAACATTGGCTGTCGTCGCCAATCATGCGGCCGGCCGTGGCACGAATATCGACGGGATACCGTTAAAAGAAATTTTCGCTATTCTCGATGAAGCGATGGTGCATGTCAGAAACATTCTGGAACATCTGGTGAACTGCTATGGCGATTAAACCGGTGTTAAAAATGGGCGAACCGCTGCTTCTGGAAATTGCGCAAGCCGTGGAACAGTTCAATACGCCCGAGCTTGATGCCCTGATCCGGGACATGCAGGATACGATGCAAGCGCTCGACGGCGCGGGTCTTGCTGCGCCGCAGATCGGTGTCAGCCTGCAGGTGGTGATATTCGGTTTTAAGAAAAATCAGCGCTACCCCGATGCTGACGAAATACCTTTCACCGTTTTGGTCAATCCGCAGATTACTCCGCTATCGGATGAAATGGCAGAAGACTGGGAAGGCTGCCTGAGCGTTCCGGGCCTGCGCGGCAAAGTTCCGCGTTATACCCGCCTGCGCTATCAGGGCTATGATCAACGCGGCAACGTCATTGATCGTGAAGTTAATGGCTTTCACGCCCGCGTCGTGCAACATGAATGCGACCATTTGCAGGGCATTCTGTATCCCATGCGCATCCGGGATTTCCGGTCGTTCGGGTTTATCGAAACACTCTTCCCGGGGCAGTCTTTTCCTGACGAATGATCGTATGCGCTAACAGGCTGTTAAACTTCGAGCAGGCAATGCTGCAGCAACAATGGAAATGTCTTATAAGGCTGTTTCATATAATCCGAACCGAAGTGTCCCTGCCCCGTCATGACGATAAGCGTGCCACCGAGACTGCGGCGCATCAATTCACCTTGCTCCTGCCCGCATTCCCAGGGATCGTTATCGGAATGAATATACGTCAAAGCACGGCTGTTGTTCTTGATTGCCACCACATCAAAACCGGCAGGATAGCTCAAATCATTTACCCGACGATCGGTTAACGGTTTGACAAAACCTGCCACGGCAATCGCATGCCTGGCGGAAAAACCGGCGCAGGACAGCAGTCTCAGGATCAATGTGCCGCCTGCCGAATGCCCTACCATCACATCATAATCACGATGCGGTGCTGCTGCGGCAACTTCCTGAACCCAGGTATCCAGATCATCAAATCCATTACAGGCCGACAATGAAGGCGTCCAGACATCCATGCCTTCCGTTTCAAGCGCAGCCTTTAACCAGGGAATCCAGAAACTGTTTTCCGAGCCACCAAGCCCATGAAAGATAGCCGCCGTTTTTTTCATACCCCTATCTTTTGATTCCGGAAAAATTGATTTGATGCGCACCCGCCTCAACCGCGACGGCCTGCCAGCACCCTGTCAAACCGGCCCAGCGCGGTGCGGCGGCCTGAGTCCCAGAGCTATTCCCGCCGCAAGAAAACAGGCCACGCCCGATGGAATAAAAGCCCACATGTAGCTGCCTGTCATGTCGAATACGCTACCGGCCAGTATTGGTCCCATAATCCCGGCAACACCGTATGCGGTAAACAAGAGCGCGTAGTTCATGCCGACATTCCGGGTTCCAAAAAAATCCGCCGTTGTCGCAGGAAACAGCGCAAGGTTGCCGCCAAAATTGAATCCGATCCATGCGGCGGCAATGGACAACGTCAACTCTGTTGAACCCATCTCGATCAGCGTGAACATCATCACGCCCTGCAACAAAAACATCAGAACCATTGCGTTTTTCCTGCCCATCCTGTCCGATACCATACCCCAGACAATTCGTCCGGCACCATTGAATAAAGCCAGGATTCCCACGGCATTCGCAGCTGCCGCCGCGCTGAGTCCACTGTACAGACCATAAGGTTTCAATATGCCGATCACCAGCAATCCGGCAATGGCGCCGGACACGAACATTATCCAGAGCATCCAGAACTGTCGGCACCGAATCATGTCCCGCCATTCGAAGTCTTCGGCAAGAATGGCCTTAGATTGCAGTCCGGCCGATGCCCATCCTGCGGGTTTCCATCCTTCCGGCGGATTCCTGAGCAACTGCGCGCCAATCACAACCGCAATCGTAAATAGGATGCCGAGATATTTAAAAGCAGCCAGAATTCCATAGGTATCGATTAAACTTGATGCAATTTTCGCAAACAGCCACGCCCCGGCCCCGAAACCGGCAACCGCAACGCCGGTAACCAAACCACGTTTATCGGGAAACCATTTCACGCATGCCGCGATCGGGCAAACGTAGGCGAAACCGATGCCCGCCCCGCCAATGATGCCCACAGTCAACGCAATCAACAAGAAGCTGCCTTCAGTCAAAGAAGCCAGCAAGTATCCTGCGCCCAGAACAATACCACCCAGCATCGCCACAATGCGTGGCCCTTTTCTGTCCTGCAATCTGCCCGCATAGATCATGATCAGCGCGAAAGTTGCCAGTGACAGCGAAAAAATGACTTGTGTCTGCGTGGTTGTATAAAAGAAAACATCTTTGAGCGGATTAACAAACACACTCCAGCTGTAGATTGCACCCAGGCACATCTGGACAATCAGTGCGCCGGCCACAACCAGCCAGCGGTTTTCAGTAAATGACATGATCAGAACGAAGGTTTGGGGAAACGTATTATTTCACGGCGTTTTAAAGGAGGTTAATAGGACTAAGGTTTCACGCAACAATAATCCCGCCGCCAAGACACACCTTGCTCTCGTAAATCACCACGGATTGCCCGGGCGTAACAGCCCACTGCGCCTGTGCAAAATCCACCTGGCATTGGTCATTCTCAAAGCTTGCGATGGTACAGGGCGCATCCTTTTGCCGGTAGCGGGTTTTCGCTGCGTAAACCCAGTTACAATGCGGCCTCTCACCACCAATCCAGCTAAGATCGGTGGCTTTAAGCGAGGGTTGCAGCAAATTCGGATGATCATGGCCCTGCACCACGACCAGCACGTTATCCGTCATTTTTTTACCGCAGACAAACCAGGGTTCATCGCTGCCGTCGCGTGTACCGCCGATGCCGAGACCCTGCCGCTGTCCGATGGTGTAATACATCAGACCGAGATGTTTACCAACTACTTTGCCTTCAGGCGTCTGGATCTCACCGGGCTCATGCGGCAGATAGCGGTTCAGGAATTCCCGGAAAGGCCGCTCACCGATAAAGCATATCCCTGTGCTGTCTTTTTTCGCGGAATTCGGCAGCTTTAAATCGCTGGCGATTTTCCGCACATCACGTTTATAGAGCTGTCCGATCGGAAACAGCGTATTCGAGAGTTGCCGCTGATTCAGGCGGTAAAGAAAATAGCTCTGATCCTTGGTGCCGTCCTCACCTTTGAGTAATTGAAACGCGCCATCAAATTCGCGCACCTGCGCATAATGCCCGGTTGCAATATAATCTGCGCCAAGTTTGCAGGCATGATCCAGAAATGCCTTGAACTTGATCTCGGCATTGCACAGCACGTCCGGGTTTGGCGTGCGCCCGGCCTGATATTCCTGCAGGAAGTTGGAAAAAACACGCTCTTTATATTCTGCGGAAAAATTGACCGCTTCAATTGGTATGTCCAGAATATCCGCAACCGATACGGCGTCCAGAAAATCCTGCCGTGAAGAACAGTATTCATCGGTATCATCGTCTTCCCAGTTTTTCATGAACAATCCGGTAACATCATAACCCTGCTGCTTGAGCAGATACGCCGCCACCGATGAATCAACACCGCCTGACATACCGACAATAACATGCTGCTTCTTCATGCCGTGCTAGTTATTGTGGGTGAGAATCTGCAGCGGATATCGCTTTCCAGCCATAAAATCCTGTATGCATTGTTTTACCAGTGGACTGCGATGACGTGTGACCAGTGATTCAATCAGCGGCATATCGTACCAGTCAGCGCTGATGACTGCGGCTTCCCGCACATAATCAGGATCAAAATCCGTAACACGCCCTGAAAATGCGAAACGCAAATAAGTTGTATCGTTGTCAACAGAATGCCAATGATAAATGCCGACCAACCACTCGGGAACAAATGTATAGCCGGTTTCCTCGAGCGTCTCTCTGACGGCTGCCTGAATCAATGATTCACCCGGCTCCAGATGACCGGCGGGTTGATTAAATACCGTCGGTTCCCTCGGCGCGATCTGTTCCTCGACGAGTAAAAACTGACCCTCCTGCTCAACCACAGCGGCTACTGTGACATTGGGTTTCCAGATCATTATTGCGCGTAAAATCCCAGAAAAATTGAGACTGTTAGAATTTTTGCAACTACGGTCACTTGATTACGTAATCCGCAACACGCCATTCATTATCCTTTTCTTTGGACAACGTAATTGTTTCCAGCGCCAGCGTCTTGTTTTTAAATGTCGCATAAAACTGCACAACGACATATTCCCCTTCGGGAAAACCGGATGGTCCTTTGGAATATCCAGCTGTCGCGATATATCTGCTCTCCATAGTGCCCAATGGTTTCCGTATCGTTCCGGCTGCCTTGATCCAGTCAGCCTCTGATCTTTTATTCTGAAAATACGCTGAAGCCATTTTCCAGCTATCCGCGTAGTACTCTTCATCAGCCAAAGCAAGCCAGGCACGTGCGCTGCTTTCAACAGCTTTGAGTACTGCACTGTCATCAGCAAACGATAGGCTGGTAAAAAAAAGCAAAAGCAAAACTGCAATACATCGTGTAATACACCGTTTATACATTTAGATCCTTCATTCCCATGGATAATGCACTTAACACACTGTGCCTGTAGTTCTGATCAGCAAACAAACTGCCGATCTTTTATACCTGGTCACTACTTGTAAAATTGATTCACGGATTATCCCGTTTCAAGATAGCGCTGTCTAGCGTTGAGGAAACTCCCGGAAACAGCAGTCCGGTCAGAATAACTCAAACCGCGGACAGATGCCTGGACTGCGTTACTGTGGAATGCTAATATAATACATGCATATATGTGTAATTTAATGGCGCAAAGTTTACGCAGCGTTTTCATCAGGTACTTTACAATGAATTGCAGTACGAATTCATCTATAGAATTAAATAACGATACGCACAAAAAGATGAACTTGCTATATACTTTGTTCTGGGAGAGCCGCCGAGTTTATGGCAAATTGAACGATATTTAAAACCAAATCAAGGAGAGGAATTAAAATGAAAAAATTTGTAATGACCGCAGTTGCTGCAATGTTTGTTTTAGGTTCAACAACGACAATGGCGAGTGGAAATCTGGAATCCTCGTTGACGCCGATCAGCGCTGAAGATGTTCTGAATTGGATGAACTGCAGAGAAAAAGAGCCAAATGATTCCGTTAAAAGCATGACCAAAACCAAAGATGGCAAAATCGTTGTGGTTAAATGTTCCGCTGCCAACAAAATCGTTGCTGACGCAAAAGCAGCTGACGAAGCAGCAGCCAACGAATAATCACTGCTGATTATTCTATGTGGGTCTATAGTCGTCCACATTCGTTATAGACCCCGTTTTATTCCTGCATTTTATCTCTTACAATTGTTCTATCGCATCATTCTGGTTCGATATCAGTTGGTAGCAGTCTGATACAGCAGTTTTTCTAATCATGGTTCCCTGATTGTCCATTTGAACAGACCAAGTTCAACAATCTGTTTAGACTCAAATCGATGCTTTTTTCACCTCTACCACTTTTTTGAAAGCCCTCTTCGAATCGGCCTGCTTGCCGTACCCAGTTTTAGCACCTGATTCATTCACTTCACTGTTTCAAACAAAAAATATCGGTTATCATTCCAGCTGTTGTCACTCGCTGATTGAAGGGAAGGTATTATTGATGCAAAGGGTTTTGTTATCGTTTTTTACTGTTTCTATTTTTTCCGCGGCAGCCGGTATCCGCGCCGAAGCCTGGCCACTGCCGCCCGCCGGTATAGATATTTTTGGACAAATCCGCACTACACAGGCTGGCCGTGTAGACACACTCCTGGATATTGCACGCCTTTATGATATCGGACAGACCGAGATTGTTCTGGCCAATCCTCATGTTGACCGATGGATGCCGGATGATGGCTCCGAAGTCATTCTGCCGAGCCGCTATATTTTTCCACAGGCTGAACGCAAAGGCATCGTGCTTAATCTGGCTGAAATGCGTCTTTATTATTTTCCCGAATCCAGAAAAGATGAAAAACCGGTCGTCATGACATTTCCAACCGGCATCGGACGCATGGACTGGGAAACACCGCTCGGCATATCCCGAATCACTGAAAAAAAGAAAGATCCGACCTGGATACCGCCGGAATCCATTAAACGATACCGGATTGCCAATGGCGAACCGCCGCTGCCCGATATTGTTCCACCAGGTCCTGACAATCCGTTAGGCCGGCATGCCATGCGCCTGAGTATCGGAAAAGGCTCCTATCTTATTCATGGCACAGCCAAGCCGTTTGGCGTGGGTATGCGCGTTTCAGCCGGCTGCATCCGGATGTACCCCGAAGATATCGAAAAACTGTTTGAGCTGGTCCCGGTCGGCACCCAGGTCAATATTGTCAATCAACCGATTAAACTCGGATGGTTACTCGATTCATTGTTTATCGAACTGCATCCGCCACTGGAAGAAGACGAAGCAAAATACGCCAATTACAAACAAATAGCCATTGCTGAGATAAACAGTTTTTTGATGCAGCAACGGAATCAGCAGAAACTGGGCGTGGACTTTGAAATCAATCATGAAGCGCTGGAACGCGCGATCGCTGAAAAAAGTGGCATACCTGTGATGATATCGCGCACGCCATCCTGAAATCAATTCGCTATTCCAGTATCAGCAATGCCATACCTATACCCGCCGCAGATGCCAGCATACCGGTTGCACAGCGTTTGGCGGTCAGCGCATTACCGATAAAATAAATCAGTCCGAGTTTAAAAACGATATTGGAAAGTATGCCCAGCGAAATGGCAGTAACTGCTTCAAAATCCTGCAGCTTACCCAGCCCATACAGCCGCAGACTCGTCAGCGTAATGGCATCGACATCCGTCAGACCGGACACCAGAGCCACGACATATAAACCGCGGTTACCCGCAATGTCGGACAACCATGCGGCAAAAAGCAGAACAGCGGCGTAGAGCAATCCAAAACTCGCCGCAGTACGTAACTCAACCGGATTGTTAATTTCCGGCACGGGTATATTATTATGCTGAATAAGCCGATTCCACCAATACAATACCGCACCGATACCGAACAGCAAACCGCTGCCGAGCACGGGCAGAAGCTTGGGCAGGATATCGGGAGAAACAACAGCACTGACGATGGCCAGCCGTATCAGCACAGTAAGATTGGCGATCATAATCACAATGGTTGCCAACTGCAGAAAATACTGACTGTTTTTGCTGAGTCTCGTATAAACCAATGTCGTCGCCGTACTGGAAACCAGGCCGCCGAACAAACCCAGCAATACCGCGCCATGCCGTTCACCGACAAGACGCAACGCCACATAGCCCGCCAGACTGACGCCCGAAATCAACACCACCATTAGCCAGATCTGATAAAGATTAATGGTCTGATACGGCCCGATATTTTCATCGGGCAGAATCGGCAGGATGATAAACGTCAACACCGCAAACTGCAGAATCGACACCAGGTCACGACGGCCAAGATTCTGCGTCATGCCATGCAATTCCGTCTTGAAATAAAGCAAAATGGTTGTCACGATCGCCAGCATAATGGCCAGTTTGGTGTCGCCATACCAGACGATTGCACCCAATCCGTAGCAGATGATAATCGCCGCGACGGTTGTCGTTCCCGGATCAACTGCGCTGTCATCCTTTGTGCGCAGATATGCCGCAATGACCATGGATCCGACGATCAATAACCCCGCAACCAGAAACCACGGTGAATCGGTTTTCTCGGACAGCATCGCAGCCAGCGTGCCGAACAAGGCCACCAATGCAAAAGTCCGCAGCCCGGCTTTGGCACTCGGACTGCGCTCACGCTCCAGTCCGATGAGCAAACCAATCGCCAGACTGGTAGCAAAATGCGGCAAATGAAAAAGCGCATTATCCTGCAGAAATTCGATATTCACTCCAAGCTCTCACCCCAGTCCGCCTTCATGACGTCACGCTTCGGCTATTTGCTCATCCGGTTCCGACCAATATTCGAGCATGAGCTGCAATGTGGTACGGCCATTGAATTCATTCAGCTGTAATTGATAAACCGCACTGATGACATCGGGCAATAAGTCATTCTGAAAAAACAGGATGGCATCATATTGTGTATTGGCATCAAGCTTTTTGAGTTTTAACTTTAAATGCTTTGCACCAACAATACGCTGATCCTCGACATAAAAATGCGCATGGAAACTCGGCCGCGGAAAGCCCTGCCCCCACACCTGATGCGTCAAATGCTGCGCCAGTTCCAGATTAATTTCAGACGCTACCAGATCACCATCGGTTTCGATGACACGTGTGAGATCCGCAGGTGTCAACAGCGCCTGAGCTGTTTCCTCGAAGGCATCGCAAAATGGCACAAAATTGCCGGCATGTATCGTCAAACCCGCTGCCGCCGCATGACCACCGAATTTGACAATCAACGACGGATAGCGTTTGGACACCAGATCCAATGCATCGCGCAGATGAAAGCCCGGAATGGAGCGGCCCGATCCCTTCATTTCATCGCCATTACCAGGTGCAAAAATAATGGTGGGACGATGATATTTTTCCTTGATGCGCGAGGCCAGGATACCGATAACCCCCTGATGCCAATGCTGATCAAACAGACATACGCTATGTGCCTTCTGAATCCTGCCGTTCTCGGTATTCAACGTATTTTCCAGTATCGATAAAGCGCTTTCGTGCATATCGGATTCGATTTCGCGCCGCTGCGTGTTCAATGCATCCAGTTCACGCGCGATCTGCCCGGCATAAGCCGGATCATCGGTAATCAGACACTCGATACCGAGTGACATATCATCCAGCCGGCCTGCCGCATTTAAGCGTGGCCCCAGAATAAAACCCAGGTCATAGGTAGAAATTTGTGCATAATTACGCCGCGTCACTTTAAGCAGCGCCTGAATTCCTGTGCAGGCAGCACCTTTACGGATACGTTTCAATCCCTGCTGCACCAGAATACGATTATTATCATCCAGTTTGACAACATCCGCCACCGTGCCGAGCGCGACCAGATCCAGAAAACTGGCCAGATTCGGCTCTTCCTGATGCAGAAAAGCGCCGCGTTGACGCAATTCGGCCCTGAGCGCCATCATCAGATAAAAAACAACACCGACTCCGGCGATATTTTTACTCGGAAATGAACATCCCGGTTGGTTCGGATTGATAATCGCCGCAGCGTCGGGCAATTCATCTCCCGGCAAGTGATGATCCGTTACCAGAACCTGCATTCCCAGTGCGTTTGCCGTCGCCACCCCCTCGATACTGGCAATGCCATTATCGACAGTCATCAGAATATCGGGCTGCTTGGCCGTATATGCAAGCTCAACGATTTCAGGTGTAAGCCCATAACCATATTCAAACCGGTTGGGAACCAGATAATCCACGATTGCGCCGAATTGACGCAGTATGCGCATGCCGACTGCACAGGCAGTTGCACCGTCGGAATCATAATCCGCGACAATGAGCAGACGTTTCCCGGCAGCGATGGCATCCGCCAGAATGCAAGCCATCGGTTGGATATTTTTAATGTGATGATAGGGAATCAGCCGTACCAGCTCGGTTTCGAGTTGTTCCGCATACGCAATACCGCGCGAGGCATAAATCCGCGCCAGAACGGGCGGCAGGCCATGACGCCGCAGCACTTCAAAGGCCTGTGTGTCAACTGTGCGTGTGATTATCTTAGACATGAACCGACTCTTATCAAGTTGCTCCCGCTCACGTGATCGCAACAGTCATACATTGACAGGCTTAATCGAACTCGGATTCAGCGACCATTTTCTCGGCTTTGAGTATGTACAACCGGCGGCTATCCGCACGCAACACGGTGAATTTAAAATTTTCAATCATAACCGATTCATCCCGATTAGGCAGCCTTCCGAACTTGCTGAGTACCAGGCCACCGATCGTATCGTAGTCCGCGTCACTGAAATTCGCGCCTGCGGTTTCATTAAAATTCGCAATTTCGGTTATGGCTTTGATGCGGTAGGTATTCTCCTGTTCCTGAACGATATTGGCTTCGTCTTCGTCAAAATCGTATTCATCTTCAATTTCGCCGACAATCTGCTCCAGTACATCCTCGATAGTGATCAACCCGGCAACACCGCCATATTCATTGACGACAATCGCGATATGATTGCGGTTGTTGCGAAAATCCTTCAATAGCACATTGAGCTGTTTGGATTCAGGAATAAAAACCGCCGGGCGCAGCATGGCACGGATATTGAAATCTTCCTCACTGGCATAATAGCGCAACAAATCCTTGGCCAGCAGAATACCGATAATATTATCCTCGCAACCCTCCGTTACCGGAAAACGTGAATGCGCGGTTTCAATAACAAAGGGAATGAATTTCTCAGGCGGCTCGCTGATGTCGATGACATCCATCTGACTGCGTGGAATCATGATGTCCCGCGCCTGCATTTCAGACACCTGCATAACGCCTTCAATCATGCTGAGTGCATCCGAATCAAGCAGATTACGTTCGAATGCGGAGTGCAATAAAGTGATCAGTTGTTTCCGGTCTTCGGGTTCGCGCAAGAGCATGGAACTGAGACGCTCAAGCCAACCCGATTTAGGTGAAGGGTCGTCCATTCTGATTTATCGTTGCTTTAAAAAATCTGTTCAAATGTCAGTGGATACTACGAATGGGTCATCACGGTGCTGCCACCTTCCGCATAAGGGTTGCCAAAACCCAGTCGTGCAAGAATCTCGACTTCCTTTTGTTCCATAATGGCGGCCTCACCGTCTGCAATATGATCATAGCCTTGCACGTGCAGAACGCCGTGAACCGTCAGATGCGCATAATGCGCCAATAGCGCTTTACGCTGCTGTTGCGCTTCCTGTTCGACAACCGCTGCGCACAACACAATATCGGCAGATAACGGATCCATCTCGTCATAAACAAAAGTCAGGACATTAGTGGCGTAATTCTTACCGCGGTAATCATAATTCAGCGTACGGCCCTCCGGCGCATCCACAATGCGAATGGTAATTTCGGCCTGCCGCTCAAGCGCGGATCTGACCCAGCACCGGAATTGCGCGCGTACGGGCAGATTCGCCGGATCAGCGTCACCCGCAGCATACTGTACAGCCAGACTGAATAATTTCTGCTTCACCGTACTCCGGCCGCTTGCAACCGCAAGCATCTATTCATCCGCCTCTCGCGGTTTCCAGTCATGTTTTTCATAGGCATCGACAATACGCTGCACCAACGGGTGCCGAACCACATCATCGGATTGAAAATAGGTGAATGCGATACCGCGAACATCCTTGAGTACTTGTTTGGCATCCGTCAGGCCACTTTTCTGATGCTTGGGCAGGTCAATCTGCGTAATATCGCCGGTAATGACTGCTTTTGACCCGAAACCGATACGCGTCAGAAACATTTTCATCTGTTCAGGTGTGGTGTTTTGTGCTTCATCCAGGATAATGAACGACTGATTCAACGTGCGCCCACGCATAAAAGCCAGCGGGGCAATCTCTATCGCCTGGCGCTCAAACTGCTTGCTGGTTTTATCAAAACCCATCAGGTCATAGAGCGCGTCATAGAGCGGTCTCAGATAGGGATCCACTTTCTGCGTCATGTCACCCGGCAAAAAACCAAGGCGCTCCCCGGCTTCCACCGCGGGCCTGACCAGTATCAGCCGGGCAACCAGTTCGCGTTCCAGCGCATCCACGGCGCTGGCAACGGCAAGATAGGTCTTGCCGGTTCCCGCCGGACCGATCGCAAAAGTGATATCGTGATGCTGTATTTGCTGCAAATATTGCGCCTGCCGCTCGGTTCGCCCATGTAAATGCGTCCGCCGCGTCAATAATGCAGGCGAAGCGTTCTCCACAGCGGATAATTCGTCATTCGGCGGCTGCGCATCGGTTTTTCGCACATTTTCAGGGTTTTTCGCTTCGATCAGTCCGAGCTGAATCTGCTCCAGACTCAGGTGATGACGTGACTGATTATAGAACCGGCGCAGCACATCCGCCGCAAGCCTGGTCTGAGCAGAATCGCCATACAGGCTGAATCGCTCGCCACGCCTTGAAATGGTAACATCGAGTGCGGTTTCGACCTGTTTCAGGTTTTCATCAAGCACACCGCATAAATTAGCCAGCCGCTGATTATCCGCTGGTGTGAAGGAAAGCTCTAGGGGTTTGGGTTTCAATGTAACGCGATACGGTTAAGATATTCCGATTCTCTCAGCAGCAAGCAAACTTTGCAAGCGAAATACGATTTACGCTAGACACCGGCAACTTCACCGCGCAGGGAATGCGGCAATGCATCGGTGATGTGGATATTAATAAAGCGACCGATCAATTTCTTATCCCCGGAAAAATTAACCACACGGTTATTATCCGTACGGCCAAAAATCTCATCGGTATTTTTTTTGGAAATGCCTTCAACCAGAATTCGTTGTGTGCTGCCAACCATATCCAGACCAATCTTCCGCGCCTGTCGCTGGATTTGCGCCTGCAAACGCTGCAACCGTTCCAGTTTCACCGATTGCGGCGTGTCATCCGGTAAATCGGCTGCCGGCGTACCTGGGCGCGCGCTATAGATAAAGCTGTATGACTCGTCAAAATTCAATTCTTCAATCAGTTGCATTGTCGCTTCAAAATCCGCTTCCGTCTCGCCGGGGAAACCGATAATAAAATCGGATGACAGCGATAATTGCGGACGAATCTCACGTAATCGGTGCACAATGGATCTATACTCAAACACGCTGTAACCCCGTTTCATCGCGGCCAGTATTCTGTCTGAACCGGACTGTACCGGCAGATGCAGATGACTGACGAGTTTGGGTAACCTATCGTACGATGCGATGAGCCGGGATGTAAATTCCTTGGGATGTGACGTGATATAGCGGATACGCTCAATCCCGGGTATTTCGTGGATATACTCGATCAACAACGAGAAATCGGCAATACCGCCATCGTCTATCACGCCCAGATAAGCATTGACGTTCTGCCCAAGCAGCGTAATTTCCTTGACACCCTGATCAGCCAGCACGGCAATTTCCGTCAACACATCAACCAGCGGCCTTGACACTTCCTCGCCACGTGTATAGGGCACTACACAGTAACTGCAATACTTGCTGCAACCTTCCATAATGGAAACGAAAGCGGTTACGCCTTCGGTACGGGCAGGCGGCAGATGGTCGAATTTTTCAATTTCCGGAAAGGTGATATCCACCTGGGAACGGCCGGTTGTTCTGCGCTTTTCGATCAATTCAGGCAACCGGTGCAGCGTCTGGGGACCGAAAACGATATCGACAAATGGCGCGCGGCTGACAATGGCCTTGCCTTCCTGACTCGCAACGCATCCGCCAACGCCGATTAACAAATCCGGATTCTCGGCCTTAAGATGTTTGACACGTCCCAGATCATGAAAAACTTTTTCCTGCGCCTTTTCGCGTACCGAGCAGGTATTGAACAGGATAATATCCGCCTGCGCCGGATCATCGGTAGACTCCATACCATGCGCCGCATGCAGTACGTCGGCCATTTTACCCGAGTCGTACTCATTCATCTGACAACCAAAGGTTTTAATATAGAGTTTGTTGCTCACTGGAGGAATGGAATTGAAAAATTTTTTTGCGGATTCTGTTTCTTGAGAAGCCTCTCCTCTTCCCTGGCCAGCCGGATTTCTTCCGGTGTCAAAAACCAGATACGATACACCAGACCCATGCTATCGACCTGATATCGGATATAGCCGGTTTTATTCAGCATACCCGGCATAATGATGAGATTATTTATATCACGGATCTGTCCACCGGCACCCATAATCATGATTTCCTTTTCTTTGTCGATCCTGAGTTGCGGATACGCATAGGATTTCAGCTTACCGAATTTACTGTCCAGAGGAAAATGCCTGACCAGCTGCGCATGACTCTGGCCGATCATGCAACTCAGCAGGATCAGCATCACGCCTTGCAGCAACTGCGATTTTCCCATCGTAATTATGCACGCTTAATCAAACAGATATGTAAACCCAGTCAAGATGGTGGCGAATCAGGGATTTGAACCCCGGACCAACGGATTATGATTCCGCTGCTCTAACCACTGAGCTAATTCGCCACGCGTAAGGATAAGAGGCAGCATTTTGCCTTTGCCAAACCCGCTTGTCAAGATCAAACACGTGAATTGACAAGGGTTTATAGGTTACTTAATTCTATTCAAACAATTTTTTAAAACTGCTGTTCGAGCCCACCCGACTTTGAATTGTTTTCCTAGGCGTCTCTCAGGCCGCTACGCGCGATGCGCGCTTGCGTTCATTCTCGAGTAGCAGCTTCTTGCGGATACGGATGGTTTTCGGTGTAATTTCGACCAGTTCGTCATCGGCGATAAATTCAATCGCTGATTCCAGCGTCAACTGTATCGGCGGCGTCAGAGTAACAGCTTCATCGGTGCCGGAAGCACGGAAATTGGTCAGCTGCTTACCCTTGATCGGATTGACAACCAGATCATTATCGCGGCTGTGAATTCCAATCACCATACCTTCATACAACCGGTCACCCGGGCTGACGAACATGCGTCCACGTTCCTGCAGTTTCCATAGTGCATAGGCCACGGCTTCGCCGGCTTCGCCCGAAATCAGCACGCCATTCCGGCGCGGCGGAATGTCCGAACGGATCGGCGCGAACTCATCGAACACATGACTGATCAATCCGGTACCGCGTGTCATCGTCATGAACTCCGACTGAAAACCGATCAGACCGCGGGCGGGAATACGGTAATCCAGTCTCACCCGTCCCTTGCCATCCGAAACCATGTCCTGCAATTCACCGCGCCGCTCGCCCAGCGCTTCCATGACCGCCCCCTGGTTAGCTTCTTCCATATCAACCGTCAGCATTTCGAACGGTTCGCATTTCACGCCGTCAACTTCACGCACCACTACTCTTGGACGCGATACCGCCAGCTCATAGCCTTCCCTGCGCATATTCTCCAGTAAAATCGTCAGATGCAATTCGCCACGACCGGAAATCAGAAACGCATCAGTATCGCCGGTTTCTTCCATGCGCATGGCGACATTGGTAAGCAACTCCTTTTCCAGGCGTTCACGCAACTGACGGCTGGTGACAAATTTACCTTCCTGTCCGGCAAAAGGCGAAGTATTGACCTGGAACGTCATGGATATCGTCGGTTCATCCACCAGGCTGATCGGCAACGCTTCAGGACGATCCGTATCGGCGATAGTCGTACCGATACTGAGTTCATCGATACCGTTGATTGAAACGATGTCTCCAGCCATCGCCTCATCGACCAGTTCGCGTTCCAGTCCGCTGAAACAGAGTACCTGGTTGACTTTTCTGCGAGCCACTTTATCACCCGTCATCACCATGACTTCCTGACCGGATTTCAAACGCCCGCGCCGTATGCGCCCGATACCGATACGCCCGACGAAACTCGAGTAATCCAGTGAGCTGATCTGCAGCTGCAGCGGTTCATCCGGGTTTCCTTCGGGGGGCGGCACATGTCCGATGATGGCTTCAAATAGGGGACGCATATCCTGGCTTGGCGCGTTACAATCCAGCGTGGCATAACCGTTCAAACCCGATGCGTAGATCACCGGAAAATCAAGTTGCGTGTCATTTGCGCCAAGCTTGTCAAACAGATCAAATGTCTGATCGACAACCCAGTCCGGACGCGCACCCGGCCGGTCGATCTTGTTCACCACCACGATAGGATTCAATCCCAGCGCGAGTGCTTTCCGGGTCACAAACCGTGTCTGCGGCATTGGCCCTTCGACCGCATCAACCAGCAGCAGAACACCATCGACCATCGACAGCACACGCTCCACTTCTCCGCCAAAATCCGCATGCCCCGGTGTATCGACGATATTAATATGCACGCCTTCGTAATCAATCGCACAGTTTTTGGCCAGAATCGTAATGCCGCGCTCGCGTTCAATATCATTCGAATCCATCACGCGCTCGGACACCTGCTGATGCGCCGCGAAAGTCCCCGCCTGGTGTAAAAGTTTGTCAACCAGTGTAGTTTTACCATGATCAACGTGCGCGATGATTGCGATATTACGGACAGGACGAGCCATAAAAATAATTCCTCAAAAATAAGCTGTTATTGACACCACATCGGGGGCGGTATTATACCAGTCGATAGCGGACAAGGCTAATGTGCAACAATTTTTTGTTGCACATTAGCCCACTTCCTGATATTGGGATCATTCTGGAGCAAGCAAGAAAATAAATTACCGCACTTACTCAGGATATGGACAAATCATTGCAGTCCGTTAGATTGAGGTAAATCTTGTACATTTCAGCGTGATATGAAACAAATTTCTGTTGGATGATATGCTGAAACTCACAAAACCACCTTATACACACGCATTCATGCAGACAAAGTGCTCTGGTAACGGGCGATAGCTTCGACGATCAGCCGCCGGGCTTCACTGGCATCGCACCAATCGCCGATTTTTACCCATTTTCCAGGTTCCAGATCCTTGTAATGTTCAAAAAAGTGCGCGATCTGGCTGAGCGTGATGTTCGGCAGATCGTTATAATTGAAGATATTCTCATAGCGTTTGGTCAGATGCGGAGAAGGCACAGCAACGATCTTTTCATCCCGTCCGGCATTGTCTTCCATCACCAGCACGCCGATCGGCCGTACGTTGATCACGCAGCCAGGCACCAGCGGACGGGTATTACACACCAGCACGTCGATGGGATCGCCATCGTCAGACAGCGTGTTAGGCACGAATCCGTAATTACCGGGATAGGCCATGGGGGTATGCAGAAAACGATCCACCACCAGCGTGCCGGAATGTTTATCGAGTTCGTACTTGATGGGATGACCACCAATCGGCACTTCAATCAATACATTGACGTCTTCCGGGGCGTTGTTGCCGACAGGTATGGCTTCGATACGCATTTACACTATTCCTCACGCTGCAAAAAGAACAAATTATAGCGTATAGAGAGAATAAACGCCTATTTTATAGGCGATAAAATGCACCGAAAAACGGATAATGTGTCAAATACGCCGGCATACAGGCTAAAACCGTGCGTATTGACACAGCTACATGATTGCGATCAGAGGCCAGTGACAACACCGGCATATTTTAGCAAGTCGACCATGGTAAAGTTGCCATTAGTCCCCAGATTGGGTGTCCAATCAGGGTCCTGAGACAGGTAAGAAGTAGCATCGCCTTGCAACAGGCCGATCATCACCTCGCCAACAATGCGGCCGCCGACAGGCCCCAGTCGTTTTGCATCCGCCTTGACATCCGCCTCGCGTAAGACATAAAACCACAACGGCGTGCGGTTATGCAGGTTAAACGGCTTTAGGTCGGCAAGATCGCTTTCTGGTAGTACAGGCAGTCCCATTGCAGCAGCCACACGCTGACCTGACGGCACCTTGAATGTCAAATGCCGAAGTAAATTAAGCTGCGGCAGCGATTGCGGCCCACCCGGAGGCAGTCCGGGAAGATCAAACATCACACTCGAGATTTTAGTATCAATACGCTTGTTATTGCGGAATCGATGGTCACCAAAATCAAAAAAGGTCTGCCAGTCGATGAAACGTTCCGGCGATCGGGATCCACCGCGCATATCGATCGTAACAGGATTATTTGCAAGATTATCATTGAAAAATAATGCAAAGATTTCATTTGAACTGTCCGGACCGAAATTTACCCGATAACTGGGGCGCACCTGGGAATGCCCAAAGCGATACGCTGAAACCGAAAACTCGACGGGGATAAAAGGAGCATTATGCCATCGATAAAACTTCCGGCCATTTTGCAGAATATCGTCTACCAGCGGTTGACCGATGGTTTTCGGTAGAAACTCATGCAAAATGATCCACTGATAATGCCATCGGGTCAGGCGTTGCGCTTCGAGAAAAAGATCCGCAGGATGCGTTAAGCCATCCGCCCTGAGCTGAGCCACGAGCGTATTATGAAACTGGATAAAGGCCACTTGCATCTGTGACAAAACCAGATTTTCATCGTTTCGAGGATCACCAATGAGTGGTGTGTTTTGACTGTTACGCGGCAAGTCAAATTTTAACGATCCATCACGGCTCTGGGTTTCAGAACCTGGATTGGGTTCGATCAGCAGTGTGGTCAGTCCATAATCTACGCTTTGGTCATATAAATAAGGCGAACCTGAAGGGCCGGAACCGTAAATACTATCCAGCGCAAACGTCGGAACACGGAAATTCTGTATCATTTCCGGATCCACCTGTTGCTCGAGGCTTGAGGTAATATCAAGCGTCATGTCATGGTCAAGAAATTGACCCAGGAACGTCATTCCTGCTGTCATATCAGGGTTATCAGGATTGTTAGCCAATAACGAGGGATTCAGTATCAAATCCACAGGATGCGCCGTCAAGTTATCCTGAGCATCCATAATGCCGTTACGCTCGCCTATTTTCAGCAGCGCAGTACGTAATGAAGGTGAATCCAGTGAAAAGGGCGGTAGCGATGGAAACATCCGTCCAAATTTTCCCTGATCGTAAAATTTGGAATTGGGTGGCGCACTATTGGAGCGATATATACTACCGTGTAACATTTGACTCTCCTAAAAATGGATTAAAAGTAAGCAATGCCGATATTTAACAGATTTCTACATTCACTCTAAATTTATTGACTTGGTATTCAGAACTTAAGTGATCATTATTTGAAATCCGGAAAAACTATATCCTGCGTTGATTTTTCTTGATGTGTGATTTCTCACATCCATAAAAAAACAACGGAAGCAGCTTTAATTCACCAGGTTGAGGCAAGCCTTGTACCTCCCAACGGAGCATCAGAAAAAATCTGATTGCACAGCGGATGGGCGGATAGGTATCGGAAGAAAACCTTAATTATTCCTTTTTTGAACTGAAAACCGCCATGCGTTAGCGGCTGAACATGCGATAAACGTTTACAATCAAATAAATGTGGATCGCATCGGGTGGCGTGTCGATTGCTGCCGAGATATGGGAAATGCCATCAGAGGAGAGGGTCTTGCAAAGAATCAGTATGTCATACTGCTGCCGCACTGTGGATGGAGCGTAGAAGTACCGGAAGCGCAGCTTCCGGTACTTCTACCCGTTTACTGGCGATCTCGATTTATTTATCGTCCGGATTGAGTACATTGAACATCAATGCCGCCATTACGCCTCCCGCGAAGTCAGCTGCCAGATGAATCCAGATGTCGCTCCAGTTCAGCAATCCCATAAAAGGAACACTCAACGCGACAGCGGGATTAAATGCACCGCCGGAAATACCGCCTACAGAAAATGCGCCCACCATCACGACAAAACCAATCGCCAGGCCGTAATGGGAATTACCACTGGTTCCCTTAGCCGTGGCAACATTCAAGACAACATAGACCAATGCAAAGGTAAACAGGAATTCAGCAATCAATGATTTCGTGACATCCAGCGGACCTGCCGCAACCCCCGAACCGACCAGAAACTTTGCTGCAAAGGCGGCAGCAATAGCGCCCAGAATCTGAGCAGTCATATAGAGCGGAACTTCGGCAATGGAACATCTGCCGCGTATCAAAACGCCCAGGGTTACCGCGGGATTGTAATGCGCTCCGGAAATATGCCCGCCCGCGTATACCATAACCATCAGCACAGAACCTATTGCCAGCGGCGCAATGACTCCAGCGCTTCCAGGGATGACAGTCAGTCCTATGGTTAGCACCAGAAAGAAGGTGCCGATAAATTCAACAATAAACTTTTGCATGATTGTGGCTCTCCTATAACTATAAATATATTAATTACGATGCAAACAAGCTATCAGCAAACGCGCAGCCAGGAATTGTCAGGCAGAATCGACTCATGAATCCCCGCTGCAGGCAGCGAAGCATCAGAAGAGGTTGATCTGTCTGCTCTCGCATGTTTTGTTGATACGCCTGCTTCTGCTTCCTGACAGGGTTCTTCATTGTACTTTCATGTTCATGGTCGTCTATCGTACGAGGATAATCATCTGTTCAAAACCTCCGCCCCGCAACTGTTCTTACATGAAGATATTGTTAAAATATCTTGCACAAAGCGATTGTACAGTAGAAACAAATGCTTTTTTCGTCAAAAATAATGAACGGAAAAGCAGACGATTTGCAGGCATACTATAATCATAAGCAAATGCCGGACACTTAGAACCTGTTTAAGATCTCACTGCACTCCTTGATCGAGATCTTGAACAGGTTCTTAGATATCCCGGTTGCCTTTTTATGCATACCATTTCCATCTGTCTGCAAATCGCGGTTTCAAGTGTGACATAATAAAATACGGATTCACCGTTTTATCCGGCTTATCGAACCGACATAACATCGCAACAACAACTACATTTATGGACGTATTTAAATCTAAAATTGACAAGTGGCTGTTATTCTGCCTGATTTTTTCTGTCATTGCATGCCTGCTGGGCGCTTTCGTTGCGCTGAAAACTGGCGGAAGCGTCAATTATGTTTTTGCTGTTTTTATGCTGGTAGCAGGCGCGGGATTTCCGCTATGGATCATGGTTTCAACTCAGTACATTGTGAATGGGGAAAATCTTGAAATAACGAGTGGCCCATTCACCTGGAATATTCCAATCGAATCGATTACCGCATTGCACGAGAGCCAAAGCGCATCAGCAAGCCCGGCTTTATCACTGGACCGGCTGGAAATCGTCTACGATGAAGACAAAGCTATTCTTGTCTCACCCGTGGATAAAATGAAATTCATAGAGAAACTGGGCATTGAGAAATACACCGGAATGCGCAAAGACAAGCAGCGAACATTGAGAGACAAAACTTCAGGAAACCATAAGAAGAAACAAAAAAACCGCAAAAGCTTGTGAGAACCTGTTCAGTATCTCACTGAAGAGCGCACCTTTCACCGGTCCGGCACAAACGCTGTCATTATTTTCAAATCTTTAGTGCGCTTTGCGGCATTAATTGCCTGACCCTGCCATGTTGAAAATCCTTGCCGGTAAAAACACCGTAATCCAGAATCCAGCGCGATACCAGTCTTGCAGGCGTGACATCGAAAGCCGGATTGTAGACCGTGGATTCCGGCGTTGCCCATTCTATCCGGCCAAATACGCCTTGCACGCCAGAGACTTCGCTGGCTTTGCGCTGCTCGATGGGTATCCGCTCGCCATCGGCGCATGTCCAATCCATCGTTGTGTAGGGGCCCGCGACGTAAAACGGTATCTTGTGGTAGTGCGCCAGCACGGCCAGACCATAGGTTCCAATTTTATTGGCGAAATCGCCGTTGGCGGCTATCCGGTCGCAACCGACAATAATTTTCTGTACTTTCTTCAACCGCATCAGGTGCGCGGCCATGTTGTCGGTAATCAGCGTATAAGGAATATCCAGTTTCTTCAGTTCCCACGTGGTCAGCCGGGCGCCCTGGAGCAGCGGACGCGTTTCATCGACATAGACATGAATGGCCTTACCCTGCTCGCGGGCCTTTCTGATCACGCCGAGCGCAGTACCGATACCTGCCGTCGCCAACCCGCCCGTATTGCAATGCGTGAGAATATGGTCCCCGTTGCGGATCAATTTCGCGCCATTACTGGCGATATTCTCACAAAGCGAAACATCCTCGTTGAATAAATGGATCGCAATGTCAAGCAGCGCTTCTGGCGTTTTTTTTGATGCAATTCCAGCCGTCATCCGATCCATACACAGCATCAGGTTCACCGCCGTCGGGCGCGCCTCATATAACGCCTGCGCTTCGCCTGTTAACCGTTTCAAACTTGCACCCTGTACCGCGGATTGTGCCAGACTCAATGCCGCCGTCACGCCGATCAAAGGCGCGCCACGGACTTTAAGGGTTCTGATGGCGTCAACCGTTTCGGCTACCGTTCGGAGCAGCAGCCATTCTTCCTTCAGTGGCAACAGGGTCTGATCCAGAATCCATAGCGCGGCATTTCCCGGCGTATACGTGAAACGAAGTGCCAGCGCATCCAGATGGATCATGACACCCCCCCTGCTTTAAACATGGAAGCACTGAAAGACGCTGTATGAAATCATGTTCCATAACCGCAATCGTCTTTTTTCAGCATGAAGAAATTCACAACAGCTGATCTCCAATACATTGCCGCATTGCTCTGAGCGCTGCAATTTCTTCATCCGGAAGCACTGTCAGTCCTCCCAGGGTAGTGGCTTTCCAGAGAATTTCTGCGGAATGTTCGATACGCTCCATCCCTTTCCAGGCTTCTTCCAGACTCTCCCCCCAGGTCAGAGCACCATGCCGTGATAAAATCAGCGCTCTATAGTGCGGCAGAAAGTTGATTAAATTTTCGCCCATGGCCTGCGTCCCCGGACGTGCATAAGGCACAAAAGGAATGTCACCGCAACTCAGAATAACTTCGCTCAACGCATGCGAAGGCAGACACGGCAGATCAGGCCGTGCAACAGACCAGGCGATGGCTGTCGGCGGATGCGCGTGAACCACCGCTTTCGCCTGGGAGCATTGCCGGTAAATTGCCAGATGCATCAGCCGTTCCGATGAAGGTTTTCCCCACAGGATATGATTATCCAGACTTACCAGAGCCATGTCCTCCGGCCGCATAAAGGCTTTTGAAACGCCGGAGGGGGTAATCAGCACTTCAGTGTCATTCACGCGCCAGGAAATGTTGCCATCGGCCGCCGCCAGCATGTTTCTTTGATGCAGACGCCGCGCGATGGTAATGATATCCTCGCACATCTGCCGATATCTTTTTAGGATTGAAGGCACATCCGTAGTCATAATGTTATTTCATCGCATGCAAAAAATAACGCATGTTTTTTCATGCATCTGATCCAGCAAAAAACGCAAATAAATATCTGTTTAATTCGACTGACCAACATGTCCGCTGATCAAAAAAATTCGCTGCTTTTCTTTCTGATTTTCTTCCTGATGTTTCTGATCTTCTTCGACGACCCCTGCAATGACTGGAATTACGAAGACATCTGGATCGTCGAATGCGAATAGCCCGCTCCAGCGCACTGAGCCCAGACGAATCACTTCTTAACGACAATCCGTCACACTTTACCGGTCATGCATGGATTCTTACCGATCTGTCCTAAAGGCATAATATTCCGACTCGCGTGAGAAATCTTCCCAGATAAATGGCGGATTCGGCGTCGGGAAAGTTGGCAGCCAGAAAGTAGCCAGATCCAGCACACCGCTCGCCGTACGACTCGCCGTATGCACGAGTCCTCGCAAAACACCTTCCGTCACGCCTACCAGCTCATCATCAGTTTTATCCCGCCACAAACTGATATTTTTGGGAAATTCCATCCAGCCGGTAGCCACATTGACAATACCGCTGATCAGCTTCAAACCTGACCGTTCAAAATAGACTTCCGCCGTCGTCCCTTCATCTGCCCTGGCCTGAAACGAAAAAAGGAGCGACAGCAACAGCAGCGCGATCAATCTTGCTTTTGATTTCATAGTCAGCATCCCTGCAATCCGCTTCAAAATGATGGATATCTATTATAAGGAGAAATGCCGGGCAAACCCATGTTTTCCGTTTTGTTCCAGAATAACACTGTGAACGAATACGCAGGCCACACTACCCTTACACCGGATACAGGATGTATTGTAAACCACGGCAAACCAGAAAAAGCGAGCATGTAGTTAAATGAAAAAGATTGTTAAATGTGATTCAAGAGATGGAGGCTTGGGAGTCAACTGAGATGGTAAAACGTTATGCTCATTTGACACCCGAGCAATTCAGGAAACATGCATTGGTTGTAGATGAACTTCTGAATGACACAATTTTGACACAACCAGAGAATTAGAAGACCATAAAATTAATATAATCTATTGATTTTATGGTGCCGACACCAAGAATCGAACTCGGGACCTTCTGATTACAAATCAGCTGCTCTACCATCTGAGCTATGCCGGCATTTTTGAATCGATAATTAAAACGCTTTGATTTAATCTATTTAATTAAGCGTAGATTTGTCTTTCCATTTCTTGGAGTTGTCTGTTTTCTAGCTTTACGAGAAACAATTCCTGCACTTTTATCCACAGTTTGCACTTTATTCTGCTGAAAATTCACTTCTGGAGGAAACGCTATTCCTTGATTTATTTCTCTGGCAAAAATGCCGTTTACGGCCTCTATGGGAAAGAAAATCTCTCTTACGACACCATTAAATCTCGCCGAAAAAATAATTATATCATTACCAATATTGAGATTGCGAACCGCATCAGGATTAATATTGAAGATTATCTCGCCGTTCTTGATATTTTCTTTTGGTAAATCCATATTTTTCATTTCGGCATCAACGCTGACAGACAGCAACGGTGTATAACCACATTCGCAGCACCATTCATAAATGGCACGAATCAGATATGGCTTTGTTGATGGTTTATTCATTTGCGCATCACTTTCTCAGATGCAGATAATGCATCTATAAAAAGCGGACGACTGAATAAGCGCTCTGAATACTTTAATAAACTTGCAGCTTGTTTAGGCAAACGAATTCCATAGTGCTCAAGCCGCCATAATAATGGCGCTACTGCCACATCAAGCATTGAAAATTCGTCACCCAGCATGTATTTCTGTTTATCAAAAACCGGAGCAATCATCGTCAAGTTTTCTGCAATTGCTGTTCGTGCTTTATCAGCCGCTTTAGTGTCACCATTTTCAATCGGATCAATGTAACAAAACAAATCCTGTTCAAAACGATACAACAATAATCGTGCGCGTGCCCGCATGACCGGATCCGCGGGCATGAGCTGCGGATGCGGAAAACGGTCATCAATATATTCGTTGATTATATTTGATTCATAAAGCACCAAATCCCGTTCAACCAGTATTGGTGCTCTTCCGTATGGACTCATGACCGCGAGGTCTTCCGGTTTGTTATTTGGATCAACATCAATAACCTCAAAATCCATATCCTTTTCATGCAATACGATACGGCAGCGATGGCTATAAGGGCAGGTTATTGTTGAATACAAAGTCATCATAACTTTATTTTCTCTATATATTAGCTTTTGTCATTCCCAACAATCACCTACCAACTAGTGTATATCTCTCCAATATTCACGATACAACAGATAAGTCAACCCTAACATACCGAAAAGAAAAAACATCACTATCATACCTATGCGTTTACGTTCGTTAGCTATCGGCTCTCCGATATAAACCAGATAATTAACCAAATCAGCAACATACCGGTCATATTCAGATACGGTCATCAAGCCCGGCTTAACCAACTCCAAACTTTTGACTTCCTTACCGTCTACATTTTGTACAAGAAGCTTCTGCACGCCCTGAAATTCATACAACACATGCGGCATAGCCGCGCGGTCAAAAACCAGATTATTCCAACCGGGAACAGTCGTTTCGTCACGATAAAAAGCACGTAAATAGGTATACAACCAGTCCGCTCCTCTTGAGCGTGCTATTACCGACAGATCCGGAGGTGCCACACCAAACCATTCCTCACCTTCATTTTTTCGCATGGCCGATACCATCAGATCACCCGCTTTCTGACCAGTCTTAACCAGTTTATCAAGCACGATGGCTTCATTATCCAATCCAATATCGCGGTGACGATTATAGCGCATGAAACTGGCGCCATGACATGTCAGACAGTAGTTTACAAATGTATCTGCACCACGCTGTAACGATTCGTTATCAGTTATATCGATCGGCGCTTTATCAATCGGCATTCCAGGTTCTGCAGCGTATAAGGCCATTGGAGCCAAACATAAAACGAGTAAAAATATTTTTATATTATTCATTTGGTAACTCTTTTGGGCTCAGGTTTTGTTTTATCGATTTTGCTATACCAAGGCATCAGAATAAAAAAAGCAAAATAAATAACCGAAAAGATTTGTGCTAATAACGTATATAAAGGCGTCGGAGATTGCGTCCCCAACCAACCCAGAACAAAAAAGCTGATAACAAACATCGTTAAAGCAAACTTAAAGATTGGTCCCTTATAGCGGATTGATTTAACAGGACTCCTGTCCAACCATGGTAAGAAACAAAATACAGCCACACCTGCGACCATCAGGAAAACTCCCCACAACTTGGCATCAATCCACAGGAAATTTATAGTCACAGCACGTAACATTGAATAATAGGGGGTGAAATACCAGACCGGTGCAATATGATCCGGCGTCTGTAATGTGTTTGCCGGAATAAAATTATTGTACTCCAGAAAATATCCCCCCATTTCCGGAGCGAAGAAAATAATCCCACAGAACACGATCAAAAATCCCACAACACCAAAAATGTCTTTTACCGTGTAGTAGGGATGAAATGGAATACCGTCAACCGGTATTTTTGTTTCGGGATTCTTGTTCTCTTTAATTTCAATACCGTCCGGATTGTTTGATCCGACTTCGTGCAAGGCAATAATGTGGACAAAAACCAGAACCACAATTAAAACCGGCAACGTCACAACATGGTATGCAAAGAAACGGTTCAGCGCCGCGTCGGACAGCATGAAATCGCCCAGTATCCAGTTGTGTAATGTCTCACCGATAAATGGAATCGCCTCAAACATGCTGACGATGACTTGCGCGCCCCAGTATGACATTTGTCCCCACGGCAAAATATAACCGGTAAATGCAAGACTCATCAACACAAAGAAAATAGCCATGCCAATCAACCACAGCAATTCGCGTGGTTTACGATATGAACCGTAGATCATGCCGCGAAACATGTGCAGGTATACGACCACAAAGAACATGGAAGCACCCGTTGAATGCATATAGCGGATCAACCAGCCATAGTCGACGTCGCGCATAATATACTCTACGGAAGAGAATGCAAGACTTGCATCCGGCTTATAGCTCATGGTAAGAAAAATACCAGTAACTAACTGGTTTACAAGTACCAATAGCGCTAAAGAACCAAAGAAATACCAGAAATTAAAATTCTTTGGCGCATAATACTCGGAAAGATGCGCTCTCCAGGTTACCGTCATTGGAAACCGCTTATCAATCCACCCAAGAAAAGAATTTTTTTGCTTGCTCATTTATGCAGATTCCTTGCTTTCTGCCCCGATTAAAAGGACGTTATCACTCAAATATACATGCGGTGGCACCACCATATTCGCTGGCGCAGGCACACTTTTATAAACGCGACCTGCCAAATCAAATTTTGAACCATGGCACGGACAGAAGAATCCACCCAGCCAGTCCGCTCCCAGATCCTGCGGCGCAATGTCCTTCCTGAATACCGGAGAACATCCCAAATGTGTACAAATACCTTCCACCACTAATATTTCAGGTTTAATAGACCGCGTCCTGTTTTTGGCATAATCAGGCTGCTGCTGTTTATCCGAATTCGGATCGGCAAGCTGCGGTTCAAGTTTCTCGAGCGTTGCCAGCATTTCAGGTGTGCGATCGAGAATCCATACCACACGTCCGCGCCATTCAACCATCAGTAACATACCTGGTTCAAGCCTGGATATATCGATTTCTACCGGGGCTCCCGCAGCTTTTGCCCTTTCACTGGGCATCATACTCTTTACAAAAGGTGTTGCGATACCAACGCACGCAACCCCGCCTGCCACAGAAGTTGCAGCAACCAAGAATTTTCTTCTCCCACTCATTTCACTATCAATGCTGAAACTATCCGCCATCTTTTAAAATTCCATCAATTAATTTTTTCATGCAATAAAATTTATATGCAAAATCGTTAACACGATTCCCGTCCGAATCCATCTGCTATCTATTATTAAGGAGGAAGTAAAAAAATACTTTCAGGATGATTTTCTTGAAATATTCAGCCGTATTTTTACAAACAGCTTACAACGCGCAACATATTCACCGCGTCCAGAATCGACAAAGCCAAAAGCTTTTGATTCTATTTAGTTTATCTATGAACCAGCCCGCTTAATAAATGGGGCGCATTATACCATAAGCGCACAATGGGTATAGTAAAAATAATTTCACAACACAATTCCATATACGCTACAGCAAACCGCCAACTTCAACGAGAATCTTTATCAACACTGTAATTTTAAAAGATTTATTGCATCGCGATAAAAAACTAACGTATCTTCCCGTGACACTGTTTGTATTTTTTTCCAGAACCGCATGGGCACGGTTGATTACGCCCAACCTTGTCGCCCTGACGCACAAACGGTTGCACTGATTTTTCTTCCGATTGATTTGCTGTATTTCCGCCGACACCGACAGCAGAAGCATCATCGTGATGATATTCGATCTTTTCCGGTGATTTCATGGTCTCAGTCACCGCTTCAACCTGCTGTTCATTCCTGATCTGAACCGTCAACAATATCCGGGTTACTTCCGCTTTGATTTCTTCCAGCATATTGGTAAACAGTTCGAAAGCCTCACGTTTGTATTCCTGCTTAGGGTTCTTTTGTGCGTAACCCCGCAAATGAATGCCATGGCGCAAATGATCCAAAGCAGCCAGGTGCTCTCGCCAGTGTGCATCGATAATTTGCAGCATCAGTGCGCGTTCATATTGATGCATGATATGCGCTCCGATCTGATCGACCTTGCCCTGATAATGCTGTGCGACGATATCGATAATCCGTTCGCAAAGCGATTCTTCATGCAGATCGGATTCCTCCACAAGCCATTTCTGAATCGGCAAATGGAGTTGATATTCAGAAGCCAGTGCTTTCTCCAGACCCGGCACATCCCATTGTTCCTCCACACTTTGCGGCGGAATATACAAGCTGAACAGATTAGTCAGCACACTTTCGCGCACAGCTGTAATCGTTTCGGTAATATCATGGTCAGATTCCAGCAGCTCATTGCGTTGCTGATAAATAACACTGCGCTGATCATTAGCGACATCATCAAAATCAAGCAATTGCTTACGGATATCAAAATTACGCGCCTCTACCTTGCGCTGCGCATTTTCAATTGCACGCGTCACCCAGGGATGCTCTATTGCCTCGCCTTCGGGCATTTTAAGACGCGTCATGATATTGGCGACACGATCGGATGCAAAAATACGCAACAACGGATCTTCGAGTGACAGGTAAAAACGGCTGGAGCCCGGATCGCCCTGCCGCCCCGAACGCCCACGCAACTGGTTGTCTACGCGGCGCGACTCATGACGCTCTGTGCCGATAATGTGCAGGCCGCCTTTCTGCAACACTTCCTCGTGCGCCACCTTCCACTTACTCATGACTTCACTGATGCATTTTTCCTTTTCTGCGTCATTTAATTTTTCATCATTCCGGATACTTTCAATCTCAGGCTCCGGATTACCGCCGAGCACAATGTCCGTTCCGCGTCCCGCCATATTGGTTGCAATAGTGATCATCTTTGGGCGCCCGGCTTGCACAATAATATTAGCTTCACTCGCATGCTGTTTCGCGTTCAGCACTTGGTGCGGCAGCTTTGCCTTATCCAGTAATTTGGACAACAACATATTGTTCTCGATGGATGTCGTGCCAACCAGAACAGGCTGTCCCTTGTCATAACATTCCCTGATACCTTCAACAACCGCGTTGAATTTTTCATCCATCGTGCGAAAAATCTGATCCATCCGATCTTCGCGTATCATTGGACGATGCGTCGGAATAATCACTGTCTCAAGCCCATAAATCTGCTGAAATTCAGCAGCTTCAGTATCCGCTGTTCCGGTCATGCCCGACAGTTTATGATACATGCGAAAATAGTTCTGAAAGGTGATCGAGGCCAGAGTCTGGTTTTCTTTTTGTATGGTCACGCCTTCTTTCGCTTCAACAGCCTGATGCAAGCCATCCGACCAGCGCCGCCCAGGCATCAGACGGCCTGTGAATTCATCGACTATGACGACTTCGCCATTCTGAACAACATAATGCTGGTCAAGAAAATATAACGAATGTGCACGCAATCCGGCTGTTAAATGATGTATCAAGCTGACATTCGCGGGATCATACAAGCTGGTGCCACTCTTGAGCAAACCTGCTTCCGAAAGCAATTTCTCAGCATGCTCAAAACCCTCTTCACTCAATATCACCTGGTGCGCTTTTTCATCAACACTAAAGTCACCGGGACCATCTTCCGTGTCCTGGCGCTTCAATTTTGGAACCAGCTTATTGATACGAACATAGATTTCCGTATCGCCTTCCGCCTGACCTGAAATAATCAGCGGGGTGCGCGCTTCATCAATCAGAATGGAATCAACTTCATCCACGATTGCAAAATTGAGTTGACGCTGTACACGTTCGTCGTGATGCGTAACCATATTGTCACGCAAATAATCAAAACCATATTCGTTATTGGTACCGTAGGTAATATCCGCAGCATAGGCGCTCTGTTTATCCTCACGCGGCATCTGGCCGTAGATAATACCGACACTGACACCCAGGAACTTGTAAATCTTGCCCATCCACTCCGCATCACGCTTCGCCAGATAATCGTTCACGGTAACCACATGCACGCCATGACCCGACAATGCATTCAAGTAAGCCGGCAAAGTCGCCATTAATGTTTTACCTTCACCGGTGCGCATTTCCGAAATCTTACCGTCATGCAGCACCATACCGCCAATCAGCTGCGCATCGAAGTGACGCATATTGAGTACACGTTTCCCAGCTTCGCGGACCGTCGCAAACGCCTCGGGCAGTAGCGCATCCAGCGTTTCGCCATTTACGATGCGTTGTTTGAATTCTTCGGTTTTGGCATACAATTCGGCATCACTCAATTTTTCGATATTCGCCTCGAGTGAATTGATTTTTTCAACAACTTTCAAATACTGCTTGATTATGCGTTCGTTGCGACTTCCAAAAATCTTTTTGAGCAGATTACCTAGCATAACTTTCTCTAAAAATTTAATATCCGGAAAAACAAAGCGTGAGATACTTTATCTCACGCCATCAAATGATCTTACCTGCAACCACAACGTCTAACTTATATTCATGTTCGCTGAACCATTCAAATAACACCTTTAGCTTGACTTTTTCAGGAATCGGGATGGGTTTTGCGGTATATCCTTGTGTCTGATCTCGAAGTGCAGATGCGGCCCCGTTGAACGTCCCGTACTGCCAACCTCCGCTATTTTCTGACCTTGCAGCACGACCTGACCGACTTCGACATGCAGGTTGGATGCATGCGCATAGCGGCTTATCATATCATCGCCATGATCAATTTCGACCATTTTACCATATTCAGGGTGCCTATCGGAATAAACGACGACGCCACCGGCCGCCGCACGAATCGGCGTTCCTGCCTTGGCGGAAAAATCAACGCCTTCATGGAACGCACGCTTGCCGGTAAAGGGATCAATCCGGTATCCGAACCCAGAGGAAAACCAATCGGTATCCACAGGCATAACCGTAGGCAATACACTGCTTGACAGCTTTTCACTGCGCAGCAGCGTTTCCAGCGCTTCCAGCCTATCCGTCCGCTCATCCAGCATCATTGAGAGTCTTCGCAATCTTCGTTCGAAATCGCGGAAAGACATCACCTCAGCATTTAAATCCGTGTAGGCACCGCCCTGCCCCGGAAGCTGATCCATCATAAAATCATTCAACTCCAAGCCGGACGATTCGAGCAGATGTGCGCCGACGGCATCCAGGCGGACTAATTGCGCCTGCATTTCGCCGAGCTTAATGGCCATTACGTTCAAGTCATCCTGCAGTTGTGATTGCGTCTTTTGATGCCTTTTTTCCTGAGGATTAACCATCAACGTTTTTAAAATCGGTGCATCAATACGATGCGCATACTGCAATGAAAAGTAATGCAGACATAATGCCAGCATCACCACTGAAGTTAACAATACGACAACAAATAATGTAATATGTGTTCTGGTCAGAACAAATTTTTTCGCTTGTGCAGATTGACTGGAAATCAGAATGATATTCATATGCTATTCCGGTTGTTTAAAAACCATGACCTCTCTGAATATAAAATCTTATCTTCGTACCCTGGAACAAAATCCCGAATATGTCGATTTATTGGCACGGGTAAACCAGCTCAGTAAAATTGCGCAAACGATCGCAGCAACTGATGCCACACCCGCATCCCTCAACAGGCATTACAAACTCGGATCGTTATCCCATGGCACACTGGTATTGCTGGCTGAAAATGCATCTGTGGCAACCAAACTCAAACATATTTCACCTTCAATTTTGTCGAAAATCCAGCAATCGGGGTGGAAAATAACCGCTGTCAAAATAAAGCTGCAAAAACCCGATTTCAACAGCCACGACAGCGTAACCCCCGAATCAGACGGTAAGCTTGATGGTAAACTTTCACGCAACGCACGCACAAAAAAAAAGCTCAGCCAATCAGGAATTGAAAGCTTTAATCATCTTGCACATTCGCTACCCGCTTCTGAACTCAGGCGCAGCATACAAACTTTACTTGAGAAATGCACAACAAGTGATGATGCCGCTCACGCCAAATAACAACGATCGATCCTGCAAAACAACAGATAACCGATAATGATAACGCAAATCAATTCTAGAATAATTTGACCGGGAAGTCATTTTGTTTTTGCGCTCAAGAATGCCTCACAAACATCCCGCTTCAAAATCGCGATGCTGTCAGAACAACGTCCGCGCGTTGCCAAGCCTGCTGAAAATCCGCTTTCACTTCTGCGAATGGCCGTCCCTGCGCTTCGAGATTTTTCATCAATCCAAACAGACCCCAGCCATTTTTTTTGGGGTAATTCTTTAAATTCACGCGATACACCGATTCCGCACGTGCAAAATCTCCTGTCTCCAACAGCGCTTTGCCCAGCGTATGTCGTGTCGGGTAATGCCAGTACGGTGGCTCCATGTAAGGCAAAACATCCTGAATCGCAACCGCTTCTTCAAAAGCAGCAACAGCCTGTTGCTTTCGGCCTTATCCGATTTTAACTTCTTAACCCGGATTTTCCCGAATTGAACGATTTCTCATGCAAACCATACTCACTCGCATATAATCGCAATGGGAGTATAGAAAAATTTCCGGACATGCGCAAAAAATATCTTCACCCTGCTCCACTTGTAATATGATCAGGTGCAACCATAAATACAAGTGCTTAATCCAATTCCTATCCTTTTGATTTTGTATTACAATTCCACCTATGAATGTTTTTTATGAAGAATCAGGCAGCTTTAAGGTTGGCGCCATCCTTGCCGACAATACCACCTCGCTACAGGTTGAAGCGCCGCATGGCAAGCGCTCCAAAATCAAAGCCGCATCCGTCCTGATTCATTTCGAAACACCCGCCTTGTCCGAGTTCATGGACCAGGCCCAGCAAATCGCGGACCAACTGGATCCGGATTTTCTCTGGGAATGTTGCGCACAGGACACTGAATTTGACAGTAGCACACTCGCCACTGAATATTTCGGACACGCACCAAACCCTGTTGAAGCCGCAGCGACACTGCTATTGCTGCATAGCGCGCCGATGTACTTCTACAAAAAGGGAAAAGGCCATTATAAAGCCGCGCCACCCGATGCACTCAAAGCCGCGCTGGCCAGTCAGGAAAAAAAACGCCTGCAGGCCGAATTAAAAGCGCGATACTTCGAACAGCTCTGCAATGCTACATTGCCCGAAGCATTCAAACCCGTTATTTCCAACCTGCTCTACAAACCGGACAAAAATTCCATCGAATGGAAAGCACTGGATGAAGCGTGCACGCAAATGAAACTGTCTGCACCGGCTTTGCTGGATAAATGCGGCGCCATTCCTTCTTCGCACGATTATCATTTCAATCAGTTTTTATGGACGCATTTTCCCGATGGCATCGACTTCGCGGCCATCGATTTACAACAGCGATTCGACGCGTCAGAAGATCTTCCGCTGGCAGAAGTTTCGGCTTTCAGTATCGATGATGCGGCAACCACGGAAATCGATGATGCATTCTCAATTACGCCCTTAAAACTGGGCAGTTTTCGTATCGGCATCCATATCGCAGCGCCTGCTTTAGGCATTGAACCGGGCACGCCACTGGACAAAACAGCGTCAAACCGTTTATCGACTATTTATATCCCCGGCAAAAAAATCACCATGCTGCCCGACCATGCCATACGGCACTATACGCTGGAAGAAAACAGGGTCTGCCCGGTGATCTCGTTATATCTCGATGTTGCCGACGATTATACGGTCACGCATGTTGAAAGCCGCATCGAAAAAATAA
>CAZTCY010000010.1:0-52242 GCA_964612715.1 uncultured Nitrosomonas sp.
CAGGACGGCGAATACATAATTCTGCCAGATTCATCGCTTACTTAAACAGGCCGGGTAGGTTGAGCATGCCCATTTTCGACATCAGATTCCGGTCTGGCCTGATCGGAATGAAATATTTGCCCGCACGTTAATTCAGCCGCATCGGAACCATGACTACGCTCAATAACCACACTACCGGGGCGAAGGTTTTGCGTGCCTTCGATGACAACACACTGACCCGATTCTATCCCCTCTACGACAGCACTATTCTCCTGGATCAGCCTGACATTGACCGGTTGGGGAATCGCTTTATTATCCGCCCCAACAACAAAAAGAAATTGACCGTGCGGCCCGGTTTGCAGGGCTTGAGCAGGAACAGTCAGTACATTGGGTAACATACTGGATATCAGCGTCACATGGGCAAACATGCCGGGCCAGAACTTCCCATCTGCATTCGTAAATTCAGCTTTGACCAGGATCGTGCCACTTGCCGTATCGACCGCATTATCAATAAAAACAACGCGCCCTTCACGCGCTATTGGGTCATACTGATTAAGCTGGGCACTGACTGCCACTTCACCCTCGGCAAGCGCTTGTTTCAAGGTATCCAGATCGCGCTCAGGCAACACAAAACTCACATATATCGGGTCAATCTGCGTGATGCTCACCAGCAGAGTCGCTTCAGGCCGCACCAGACTGCCCGGATAAACCTGGATAGCACCCGTACGGCCAGCAATCGGTGCAACTATTTCACCATAGTCACGCGCAACACGATCTGCTTGTACTACAGCCTGATCAAACCTGAGCTGATTCTGAAACAGATCAACTTGATTTTCTGCAACATCGAGTGCCGCCTGAGAAATAAAATGTTTGCGGAACAATTCCTGCTGGCGATTGAAATTACGCTCAGCGTTCTGCAATTCAACACGCGTCTTGGCGAGTTGCGCAATGGATTTGGCCAGATTGGCTTCTTCAGCACGTGTATCCAGTGTAAATAACCGCTCACCCTTACTCACGTACTGGCCTTCCTTGATATGAACCGTTTTAATCATGGCACTCATCTGCGGACGTACCTCAACCGTTTGTATCGCAGATACCGTACCTTTGATCTTAAATTTAACCGGTACATCACGTTGCGCCACAGCAGCCGTCACTACCGAAATTGCATTGACATTGGCATCAGCTTTGACGCGCGTTGCTGCAGGACCGGGAGTACGCAAAAACCAGAAACCGGCTGCCAACGCAACGCATAAGAAACTCATGATGGCAATCCTCAGACGCCATTTTCCAGCCAGGGTAGTTTTTTGGGAAACGGTTGCTTCCAATACTTTATTCCGTCATTACACGATTAAAAGAGGTTGAAGTAATACTTCCGGTTAACCATCCTGCGCTCGCCATTCTTTTTGCCTGGAACAACGACTGGATAATGCTTCATCATGGATTACGAGACCACGTTTACGATGCGGCTCAAGATAGCAATGCCTGAATCACTTGCCTGGCGTAGTGTACACCAGAAAGCCCCAATGGCAGCACCACATGTGCAGTTCATGCGGGCAATGCGTCCTGGCTATGCGGATTTATTGTAAGCGTCTAACGCTACCACCTGTCATTCTTTTTGTTTTAGAACCTGTTCAAGATCTCACTGAAGGGCGCATTGCAGCGTTAAAATCAAGCGCAATATGTTCACATATTGCGTATGCTCCGCTTTTTCATTCGATTTTGCCTTGCACTGCCCCCCTTGATCGAGATCTTGAACAGGTTCTTAGTGATTTACTGAACGGCAGCCAACGGCAGCACGGCGTGAACGAAGCACTGGAGTCACAAAATGATGGAAAAATTCAGCATGACTCCACTATACGATAGGCTATGTTGTGCTGATCAGCACGCAGAAACAAAACATTCTTTTTATCAGGAATCATGAGAACGAATACCAATGCCATGCTCATAAACGAGCTTCCCGCCCAACCATCCTGCAACACAAAGGAAAATAAACCCTGCCATGGACATCATGATAGCGACTATACCCGGTTGCCCAAGATTCGTTCCATCTAAGCGCAAAAACAAGCTGATGGCGTAAAAAGACCAGCTCGTCATCATAAACATCATATGTTGATTAACAATCTTTATGGCCGGACTTTGTTGATCAATTTTTCCCAATTCTATTAAACCAGTGACCATGGCGAATAATGCGGTAATCGTTCCGATAACGAGCAACACCCCAGCGACCCAACTAACCTGCTCATTCGTGAACAAGCCAACGACATCGCCTATCGTCGAGAAAAACCATGCCGCAATGGGAAAATGAACCAGGATTGGGTGCATAGGGTGTTTCATCTAAACGTCTCCTACTTTAAAACAATACACTGAGTAACGTGAGAAAACCTACTACAGCTACGCCTGCATGAATGATGACGATATTCTTGGGAGCAACATTACCTTTCACATGGATTGAAGCAAGGTAAAATCCGCCCAGCGCAGCAACGACCAATAAGCCAAGTGCGGCAGTCAAGCGTCCATCCCCTGAACCCTCTAAAATCAACACTATCAGTGTAATCAGGCCGGTTGCGCCCAGCAAAGCATGTACAATAGATACAGGCCATGGCGCCAGCTGTCCTGACAGTACTTTTGAAGCCAGAAATATACCGCCCACAGCAGCAATTGCAAAAATTGAAATTGAAAAAATCAACATCGGTCCTTTCTCCTCTCTTTTTATTTAGGGCTTTTTACTATATTGCAAATTCCGGTTCTTTTGCAATATAAACATGTTAAAACTTATAGAAATATTTAAACATTCATGAAATCCGCTTTATCACTTTTAGGTCAACGCCAGCAATCACTACTTACCGCGCTGCTACATCATCGCAGGGGTCTGACTATAGAAGAATTGTCAGACCTGCTGGCTATTTCCCGTAACGCTGTTAATCAGCATCTTGCCAGCCTGGGTAGCAGCGGTTTTATTCAGAGCGATTTCCTGGAAAGTACGGGTGGCAGGCCGGGTAGAATATATACACTCACCCCCAGTGGTTTAGAACTTTTCCAAAGACAATACGCTTTTCTGGCAAAACTGCTTCTGTCCTGGATAGATAAAAATGCAGGTGAACATGAACTACAAGCCTGCCTGGCCGGATTTGGAAAACAAATGGCGAATGAATTCGAAAACCGCATGAGTAAACATTCATCTCATGCTGACAAGCTGCAGGAAGCAGCCGCTATCCTATGTGAACTTGGTTACGATGCAAATGTGAGTCAAATTTCCAATCATCAGACAGAAATTGTTGCTAACAATTGTGTTTTCCATGAGCTTGCCCAACAATGCCAGGGATTCTGTAAGCTCGACATCAGTTTTCTGACGCACTTGTTAAAAGCAGATATTGAACATAAAGAATGCATCGTCAGAAATGGTAATCGTTGCTGTTTCAGGATCGTCAGCCATACCAGCCACTTACCCGATGAGTTATCAAGATAGATCTCAGGATCCGGCCCGCTGGTTCATTATTTACATCGGATAACCGTCCTATTGACGCATATGAACGGGGTTTTTATCCGGCTAAAATGGACACTTCAGTTAAGATGCATTACAGCGGGACTAAACAACAGAGGCGTGATCGATCATCAGTTTACCGATCAAAATCCGGATCGAAGTGTAACCACACTCACTTACAAGCTGGTACGTCTGATTACGGTACCATTCAAGAGGGTATTTGATCTCATGCGAAACCAGTTCACGAGCATGTCCTGACATTGAGAGACAGGCTTATTCAAAAGATTTCAAACCATTGTTCACTTACAAAATGCTACACTCCCTGCAGTTTCAACAATACAAACCGCATGAAAACCGATTCTATTCCACTGTACAACGAACCCTACGTCGCGCCGAAATGGCTGCGCGGCGGCAACGCGCAGACGATTTATCCTTACTTGATGCGGCAAAAGCCGCTGTTTGTCTACCGGCGCGTGCGCTGGGAGCTTGAGGACGGCGATTTTGTCGATGTCGACTGGCTCGATGGCAACAGCAATGCGCCGCTCGTCGTGATTTTTCATGGCCTCGAGGGCGGCTCGAACAGCCATTACATTATCAGTATCAAGAATATCCTTCAGCAATACGGCTGGCACAGCGTGGTGATTCATTTCCGCGGCTGCTCAGGGGAGCCAAACCGGCTTCCGCGCGCTTATCATGCGGGTGACTCAGCGGAAATCGACTGGATGGTGCAGCGTATTGTGCAGGAACACCGGCAAAACAGCACCGGGGATCAACCTGTTTACGCTATTGGCGTATCATTGGGCGGCAACGCGCTGCTGAAATGGCTGGGCGAACAAGGTGAACAAGCAACGGATTGGCTGAACGGCGTAGCCGCCATTTCAGTGCCGCTCGATCTCGCGGCGGCCGGTGCTGCGCTGGATTCCGGATTCAATCAGGTGTATACGCATCATTTTCTCAGCACGCTGAAGCACAAGGCGTTTGAAAAGCTGAAAAAATTCCCCGATCTGTTTAACGCCAAGGCACTCGCGCAATGCCGGTCCATTTACGATTTCGACAATATCGTCACCGCGCCTTTGCATGGCTTCAAGAACACTGACGATTACTGGCAGCAATCGAGCAGCAAGCAGTTTCTGCCGCATATCCGTGTACCTACATTGGTGATCAACGCGCGTAATGATCCGTTTATGCCCGCCACTGTTCTGCCCGGTGCAGATAAAGTCTCAGCCGCAGTAACGCTGGATTACCCCGATGAAGGCGGTCACGCCGGTTTTATCCAAGCGCCTTTTCCCGGCAGGCTGGATTGGCTGCCGAAAAGAATCATCAGTTTTTTTTACCACCAATGCCGTTAGCCATCTAAAAATTCTATTACGATAAAAACCGCGCCACAAAAGCGCTATTGACGTTTCCACTTACCGGGATGCGCACGCGATGGCCGCTACCCGGCGCGACGAAGACCGGTTTTCCTTTAGTATCAATAATCTGGGTCAACTCAATAACCTGATTGCCGGACGGGTGAATGATTTCAAGCCGGTCGCCAACCTGAAACCTATTTTTCACCAGTACTTCGGCCATGCCGCTGGATTCATCGAATGCGGTAATATCGCCGACATACTGGCTGCGGCTCGATTCGGAATGCCCGCGCATATAATTCTGCGTTTCATGCGTTTGGTGACGTTGGTAAAAACCACTGGTATAGCCACGGTTGGCCAGTCCCTCAAGCTCTCCGAGCAGGGCCAGGTCAAAGGCTTTACCTGCAACCGCGTCGTCGATGGCCTTGCGATAGACCTGCGCGGTTCGGGCGACATAGTACAGCGATTTCGTACGGCCTTCGATCTTGAACGAATCAACACCGATTTTAACCAGCCGCTCGATGTGCTCCACCGCACGCAGGTCTTTTGAATTCATGATATAGGTGCCATGCTCATCTTCCATGATCGGCATGAACTGCCCGGGACGTTCCTTTTCTTCGATCAGGTAAACCTGGTCAGCTGCCGGATGCCGCTTGAAGTCAGGCTGTTGGCCCAACTGACTGTCGGCCTCGTGCAGCGCTGTGTTAAAGTCGAAATCGATGGCTTCAGTTGATTGGATATCGCCATTGTCGCCCTCTTCGCCCGCCTGCACTTTATAATCCCAGCGGCAGGAATTGGTACACGTGCCCTGGTTCGGATCGCGGTGATTAAAATACCCGGACAACAGGCAGCGCCCCGAGTACGCGATGCACAACGCGCCATGCACAAACACCTCGATTTCCATATCCGGGCATAAATCGCGGATCTGTGCGATTTCATCGAGCGATAATTCACGCGACAGAATCACGCGCGTGAGGCCGATGCGCTGCCAGAATTTGACACCCATGTAATTGACGGTATTCGCCTGCACGGAAAGATGCACAGGGATGTCCGGCCATTTTTCGCGCACCATCATGATCAGGCCGGGGTCGGCCATGATCAGTGCGTCCGGCTTCAGGGCGATGACCGGTGTCATGTCCTCCAAGTAAGTTTTGATTTTGGCATTGTGCGGCATGATATTGCTCGCAACGAAAAATTTCTTCCCCAGTGCATGTGCTTCGGTAATGCCGGTTTGCAATTGCTCCAGGGCAAATTCATTATTGCGCGCGCGCAGCGAATAGCGCGGCTGCCCCGCATAGATCGCATCGGCGCCGTACGCATACGCCGTACGCATTTTTTCCAGTGATCCGGCGGGAAGTAAAAGTTCGGGAATTGTCGACATGTTGTAAAATTAAGCCCAGAGAAAAACAGATGAAAAAAAGCCACTCCGCTATACCCATCGCACTTCAGAATGCGTTTTTTATAATTCCCATCAATACCTTCTCCCAGCGGGAGAAGGTATTGATGCCAGATTTTGAGGTTCGATAAGTTAAACAGCGGATTATGCACAAGCACTTCATAAAAACCTATTGTAACATTTATGCTTCCAAATTCTGCTGAACCCCTATTTGTCCACTTGCGCATGCACAGTGAGTTTTCCATTGTGGACAGCACCATCCGGATTAATGACGTGATCCCCAAGGCAGCTGACGATCAAATGCCGGCGCTGGCGTTGACCGATCTGGCCAATCTGTTCGGCGCAGTAAAATTTTATCAAAACGCCCGCCGCAACGGGATCAAACCGGTCATCGGCAGCGATGTCTGGATCAGCGATGAAACCGAACACAGCAAACCGCAGCGCATATTGCTGCTTTGCCAGTCCTACGCAGGCTATCTGCTGCTTTCACGGTTGCTCTCCCGTGCGTACCTTGAAAATCAGAACCAGGGCCGTGCTGAAGTCCGGCTTTCATGGCTGCACGGCGAAACCGGTGGCACGGAAGGATTAATCGCTTTATCCGGCGCGCGTTATGGCGGTATCGGCCAGGCCATTTTAAATCACGATCTGCAACGCGCCGAGGAACAGGCGCAGGCGTGGGCGGCGCTTTTTCCCGACCGTTTTTATATCGAGATACAGCGCGACGGGCATGATCAGGAAGACCACCTGCTGCAGCAATCGCTGATCCTCGCCACCCGGTTGAATCTGCCTGTTGTCGCTACGCAATCCATCCAGTTTCTCGAACCGGACGATTTTGATGCGCATGAAGCCAGGGTCTGCATCGCGGAAGGCTATATTCTCGCCGACCGGCGCCGGCCTAAAACCTTCACCCCGCAGCAGTATTTTAAAACGCAACAGGAAATCGCCGGGCTGTTCGCCGATATCCCGTCAGCTTTGGCCAACAGCATCGAAATCGCGCGGCGCTGTAATCTGGAATTTGAACTTGGTGTCAACAAACTGCCGTTATATCCCACGCCGAATAACGAAAGCCTGGAGGATTATCTGCGTGACCAGGTTGCCATCGGTTTGAACAAACGCATGGAATCCCTGTATCCCGGCGAAGCCGAACGCCACAAGCAACTGCCGCGGTATCAGACACGCATGGCCTTCGAAGTGGAAACCATTATTGCCATGGGATTCTCCGGCTATTTTTTAATCGTTGCCGACTTCATCAACTGGGCCAAACGCAATGATGTGCCGGTAGGACCGGGGCGCGGCTCGGGCGCCGGCTCTCTGGTGGCTTATTCGTTAGGCATTACCGATCTTGATCCGTTGCGCTATGACCTGCTGTTTGAGCGTTTTTTGAACCCTGAGCGCGTTTCCATGCCGGATTTCGATATTGATTTCTGCCAGGACCGGCGCGAACGCGTAATCAACTATGTCAAACAGCGCTATGGCACCGACAGTGTTTCACAGATCATTACCTTTGGTTCGATGGCGGCCAAAGCGGTAATCCGCGATATCGGACGTGTGCTTGACCTGCCTTATAACTTTGTCGATCAGCTGGCCAAGCTGGTGCCGTTTGAACTCGGCATGACGCTGAAAAAAGCGCGCGAAATTGAGCCGCAGCTGAACCAGCGCGCGGCTGAAGAAGAGGATGTGCGCCATTTGCTGGAGCTTGCCGGAAGGCTTGAAGGACTGACGCGCAATATCGGCATGCATGCCGGCGGCGTGCTGATCGCACCGGGAAAAATCACCGACTTCTGCCCGGTTTATTGCCCGGATTCGGCTGAATCCGTGGTCAGTCAGCTGGATAAAGACGACGTTGAAAAAATCGGGCTGGTCAAATTCGATTTTCTCGGGCTGCGCACGCTGACCACGCTCGATCGCGCGGTCAGCTACATCAATCAATCCCGCGGCGGCGCCGATCCTTTCTCGCTGACCGGTTTGCCGCTGGACGATGCAGCGACTTACGTCCTACTGCGCCAGGGCAATGCGGTCGGTATTTTCCAGTTTGAATCGCGCGGCATGAAAGATTTATTGCAGAAAGCGAAACCGGACCGTTTTGAAGACATCATCGCGCTGGTCGCGCTCTACCGTCCCGGCCCGATGGATCTGATTCCCGATTTTATTGACCGTAAACATGGCTTGCAGAAAATCGAATACCTCGACCCGCGCCTCGAGCCGATTTTAAGCCCGACCTACGGCATCATGATTTATCAGGAACAAGTCATGCAGATTGCGCAGGTGATCGGCGGATACAGTCTGGGCAGCGCCGATCTGCTGCGCCGCGCGATGGGCAAGAAGAAAGTCGAAGAAATGGCGCAGCAGCGCGATATTTTCGTCAACGGCGCGGTCAAGAACGCACTGGACAGGGAAAAAGCCACCGAGCTGTTCGGCTTAATGGAAAAATTCGCCGGTTACGGCTTCAACAAATCCCACGCCGCCGCCTATGCGCTGATCGCCTGCCAGACCGCTTATCTGAAGGCGCACTATCCCGCCGAATTCATGGCCGCCTGCTTGTCTGCGGACATGGATGATACCGACAAGGTGCACGGCTTTATTGCCGACAGCATCGCCAACAGCCTGACGATTCTGCCGCCCGATATCAATCAGTCAGAATACCGTTTTGTGCCGACCGGCAGCAAAACCATCCGCTATGGTCTTGGCGCAGTGAAAGGGACGGGCGAATCGGCCATCGGCTCAATCATCCAGATACGCGAACAAAGCGGCGCCTTCATTGACCTCTTCGATTTCTGCAACCGGGTGGACCGGCGCATGATTAACCGCCGGGTTATCGAAGCGCTGATCAGCGTCGGCGCGTTTGACAGCCTAAACAGCAATCGTGCAAGCCTGCTGGCATCCGTGGGCATCGCCATCGAAGCGGCGGAACAGGTCAGCCGCACGGCAAACCAGGCCAGTCTGTTCGGTGACAGTGAAGATTCCCTGCTGCGCCCGGTACTGAATGAAGCCGCACCGTGGTCTGACCGCAAAAAACTGCAATACGAAAAACAGGGATTGGGCTTTTATTTCAGCGGACACCTGTTCGATACGTATGTGCATGAAATCCGTCCGTTCATCCGCACCACACTGAATCGCCTTACGCCGCAACGCGAGCCGCAACTCATCGCGGGCATCATTCATGGAATACGCGTGCAAATGACCAGCCGCGGCCGTATGGCGGTTATTACGCTTGACGATGGCAAAGCCGCAGTTGAATTAGTCGTCTTCGATGAACTGTTCACCGACAACCGTAATTGGTTAAAAGAAGACCAGTTGCTGATTGCCGAGGCAAAAATCGGCATTCGCGGCCAGTATAACGATCACGAAAACAGCGAGGAATTGCGCATTACCGCAGAAAAACTGTACGACCTGGCCGGAATCCGCACGCATTTCGCCCGGCAAATCAAAGTCCGCTGTAATGCTGAAACACTACCGGCGGCCACCACCCTGAAAACGCTGATCATGCCGTACTCCAGCCAAAATCGTTCCGCCGCGTCCGGCCCGGCGAACCAGACCGGCCGGCCGGCTCAGGCAACCTGCCCTGTTTCCCTGGTTTATCAGAATAAGGAAGCTGTCTGCGAAATCGCTTTAGGCGAAGAATGGCAGGTTACGCTGCACGATGATTTATTGCTGACGCTGAACCAGCATTTCAGCGCGGAAAATATTACGGTCGTTTATTGAGGGGAACGGATGGCATACAGGCGCTACTATATACCATCAGCGCATATCAATTCACTTTTCCAGCAATGGGCTCATCGGGTATTCCAGCGCTTCTTTGATCGCAACCAGCGACAGCACCGCTTCACGTCCGTCAATGATGCGGTGATCGTATGACAGCGCAAGGTAACAGACCGGACGGATGACAATCTGGCCGTTTTCCACCACCGGACGGTCTTTTGTCGCATGGATACCGAGGATGGCGCTTTGCGGAGGATTAATGATCGGCGTCGACAACATGGAGCCATAAACGCCGCCATTGGTAACCGAGAAGGTGCCACCCGTTAATTCATCAATGGTCAATTTGCCATCGCGCGCGCGTTTGGCGAAATCGGCTATCTGCAATTCGGTCTGCGCCGCCGTCATCCGGTCGGCGTTGCGCAGAATCGGCACGACCAGGCCGCGCGGACTGCCCACGGCAATACCGATATCATAATAATCATGATAGATAATCTCGTTGCCATCAACGGATGCATTGACAATCGGATATTTTTTGAGCGCAGCGATGACCGCTTTGATAAAAAAAGACATGAAACCCAGTTTCACGCCATGTTCTTTTTCAAATTCAGCGCGGTAACGATTGCGCAATTCAATCACCGCCTGCATGTTGACTTCATTAAACGTTGTCAGTATCGCCGCGGTGGATTGTGATTCGACCAGTCTTTCAGCGATGCGCATGCGCAATCGCGACATGGTCACACGGCGGTCAACGCGTTCGCCGGTTTCAGTTGTCTCGGGTATACGGGGTGCGGGTTCAGCGACTTTTTCGTCATGTGCAGGCGCGCTTTCCGGGCGATTATCCGCTGTCCTGTGCTGTATATACGCCTGTACATCTTCGCGGGTGATGCGCCCACCCCTGCCGGTGCCTTTAATGGATTCCGCCTCGGGAGCTTTAAGATGATTTTCTTCGGCCAGTTTACGCGCTGCGGGCATCAGCATCGGAATTGTCGGGTCAACCTCCTGCGCCGTTTCTCCGGTTTCGGATTCCGCGATTGGTTTTGCTTGTACTGCGGTTTTTACGCCTTCCGTATCAAGGATGGCGATGATTTCACCGCTGATCACTGTTGCGCCATCGCTTTTAATGATTTCCTTTAACACACCGGCTTGCGGCGCGGGCAGTTCCAATACCACTTTATCGGTCTCGACATCGACCAGATTTTCGTCACGTGCTACTGTTTCACCCTGCTTTTTATGCCATGAGACCAATGTCGCTTCGGCTACGGACTCAGATAACATGGGGACTTTGACTTCAATTAGCATAGCGCCTCCTTTGGTCTAAACGGGTCTAAATTTTTTCCCGGAATGCCGCTTCGATTACTTCTTTCTGCTGCATTTTATGTATCGCCAGATAACCCACGGAAGGCGATGCCGATGACGGGCGTAATGCATAGCCGATGATCTGACCGGGTTTCATATTGCGTAGCATATAGTGCTGAATACGATGCCATGCGCCCTGATTACCCGGCTCTTCCTGACACCAGACGACTTCCTTTGCTTTGCTGTAACGTTTGATTTCCGTCTTGAATTCTTCATGAGGAAACGGATACAGCTGTTCAAGCCGGATAATCGCCATGTCGGTAATCTGCTGCTCGGTACGATACGCGATCAGCTCATAATAAATTTTCCCGCTGCACACGATGATTCTGCGCACTTTTTTGGGATCCAGTGCTTCAACCTCTGAAATCACCGGATAAAACGTACCTTCGGCCAGTTCTTCAAGGCTCGAGGTGGATTCCCGGAGCCGCAGCATGCTTTTCGGGCTCATAATAATCAGCGGCTTGCGCAACAGCCGGATCATCTGGCGGCGCAGCAAATGAAACATCTGTGCCGGTGTGGAAGGAATGCAGACCTGTATGTTGTAATCCGCGCACAGCTGCAGATAGCGTTCCAGCCGCGCCGAGGAATGTTCGGGCCCTTGTCCTTCATAACCGTGCGGGAGCATCATCACCAGTCCGCACAGGCGCCCCCATTTGGCTTCGCCGGAAGCGATGAACTGATCGATAACCACCTGCGCACCATTGGTGAAATCCCCGAACTGCGCTTCCCAGATCACCAGTTCATGCGGCTGCGCAGTCGCGTAGCCATACTCAAAGCCGAGCACCGCCTCTTCCGACAGAATGGAGTTAATTACCACGAAATCAGGTTGCTCGGGTGTAATATGACGCAGTGGGGTATAACTATTGTTCTCTTCCAGCGCCGTATCCTGATTATGCAGAACGGCATGGCGATGAAAGAAAGTACCGCGTCCGGAATCCTGTCCGGAAAGCCGGATCGGAAAACCTTCATAGAGCAATGCCGCATAAGCCAGGTTTTCAGCCATACCCCAGTCGAGTGGCAGTTTCCCCGCACCCATCTGGCGGCGATCTTCAATAATCTTCTCAACCCGCTTGTGCAGAATGAAATTCTCCGGAATATCCGTTAAACGCGCTGCCAGCTGTTTCAGGATATCCAGCGAAATGCCTGTCTTTACCGGCTGATTCCACTTGAACGTTTTTTTATACGCCAGCCAGTTCACTGAATAAGGCGATTTATAGTTGTAACGGATTTTTTTATTTGGATTTATTCCGGCATCCATGGCTTCGCGGTAAGCCTGCACCATGACATCCGCTTCTCCCGGCGCGACGACGCCTTCCGCTTCGAGTTTCTCGGCATAGCGCTGCCGCGTCCCCGGATGCTGGCTGATGATCTGGTACATTCTGGGTTGCGTCACCATCGGGTCATCCTGTTCATTATGGCCCAGACGGCGGAAACATACCATGTCGATGACCACGTCCCTGTGGAATGTCATGCGAAAATCCAGCGCCAGCTCGGTAATCATACACACCGCTTCCGGATCATCGCCATTCACATGGAAAACGGGCGCTTCGATCATCTTGGCAACGTCGGTGCAGTACAGCGTAGAGCGGCTCTCGCGTGGATCGGAAGTGGTGAAGCCGATTTGATTATTAATGATAATGTGAAGCGTGCCGCCCGTACCGTAACCGCGCGTCTGTGACAGATTCAGTGTTTCCATGACCACGCCCTGTCCGGCAAAGGCGGCGTCGCCATGAATCAGTACCGGTAATACGCGATCCCCTGCCCTGTCCATCATGCGATGTTGCCGCGCGCGCACCGATCCTTCAACAACCGGATTGACAATTTCAAGATGTGACGGGTTAAACGCCAGTACCAGACGTACCAGCCCACCCGCGCTATCCATTGCAGACGAGAAACCCTGATGGTATTTTACGTCGCCGGAAGGTAAATCCTGGACATATTTTTCTTCAAATTCACGAAACAGATCCTCCGGCATTTTACCGATGGTATTGACCAGCACATTCAACCGGGCGCGATGCGCCATGCCGATGACGACTTCATTGACGCCGGATTTTCCGGCACTTTCCAGCAGACAATCCAGTAATGGGATAAGACTTTCGTTGCCTTCACCCGAAAACCGTTTTTGACCGATGTAACGGGTGTGCAGATATTTCTCTAATCCTTCCGCAGCGCTGAGCCGCTCGAGAATATGCTTCTTATCATCGTTGCTGTAAGCCGGATTCGATCGTTTGGTTTCAAGTCTGGCCTGAATCCAGCGTTTCTGCTCCACAGACGAGATGTACATATATTCTGCACCGACGGTTCCGCAATACGTTTCACGCAGCGTCTGCAGAATTTCCCGCAACGTTGCGCGCTCGGGTCCGGCAAGGGAGCCCGTATTAAATACGGTATCCATGTCTTTCCCGGTAAAACCGAAACTGGCCGGGTCAAGTTCCGTCCGCAGGGGCTTGGGTTCGCTTTGCAGAGGATCGAGCCAGGCCTGGCTCAGACCCAGATAGCGGTGCATGTTGATTAACTGAAGCACGGCAACCTGCTTACGCTCATCCGTATCCGCCTGAATATTTTCAGGTAAAACGGTCAGATTATCCGAATCTCTATCGCTGCTGGAATCCTTGCCGGGCTCGGTTTCCTTTTCGGCGGGCAGGCCTTTTACCAGCTGGCTGATCGAAATATCCCGCGAGTGGTGAAGCTGATCAAAGAATTCCCGCCATGTAGGATCAACCGACATCGGATTATGCAGATATTCCTCATAGACCGCTTCAATAAAAGGCGCATTGGCGCCAAATAACGCAGAGTTCTGCAACTGTTTACTCATCACTGTCCGTCAGTGCACGGAATTATCGCTGAAAACTCGCCGGCACATCGCGTTTGGCTGTGCCGGTGTAGAGCTGTCTGGGGCGGCCAATTTTATGCTCCGGATCGGAAATCATTTCATTCCATTGTGCAACCCAGCCGACGGTACGTGCAACCGCGAAAATCGCGGTAAACATGCTTGTCGGTATGCCTAACGCACGCTGCACGATTCCCGAATAAAAATCGACGTTTGGATAAAGTCTCCGGGTTATGAAATAGTCATCCTCCAGAGCGATCCGTTCCAATTCGAGCGCCAGTTTGAACAGGCGATCATTTTCCAGCCCGAGCACGTTCAGTACTTCATGGCAGGTTTCGCGCATGATTTTTGCGCGCGGATCGAGATTCTTGTAAACGCGATGGCCAAAACCCATCAACCGGTAGTTTTCGTCAGGATTCTTGGCGCGCTTGATATAATCGTTAATCCGTGAAACATCACCGATTTCTTCGAGCATATGCAGACAGGCTTCATTGGCGCCGCCGTGTGCTGGCCCCCACAGACAGGCAATTCCGGCTGCTATACAGGCAAACGGATTGGCGCCGCTGGAACCCGTCAGCCGGACTGTCGATGTCGATGCATTTTGTTCATGGTCAGCATGCAGAATCAGAATGCGGTCCAGCGCACGAACGATTCGCGCATCGGCCTTAAAATCTTCCGTTGGCAGTGAAAACATCATATGCAGGAAATTTTCCGCATAACCGAGATGATTACGGGGATAGATATACGGCTGACCGAAATTGTATTTGTACGCCATCGCCGCAATGGTTGGCATTTTTGCAATCAGGCGTATCGCCGATAATTCCCGATGGACCGGATTCGTAATATCAAGTGCATCGTGGTAGAACGCGGACAGTGCGCCGACAACACCAACCATTACGGCCATTGGATGCGCATCTCTGCGGAATCCGCTGAAAAATTTGACCAACTGTTCATGCAGCATGGTGTGATTCTTGATCAATTTATCGAAATCAGTTTTTTCCTTTTCCGCTGGCAATTCCCCACGCAACAAAAGGTAGCAGACTTCGGTAAAATCGCATTGCCGGGCAAGCTGCTCTATCGGATAACCGCGATACAGCAAAATGCCTTTATCACCATCGATAAACGTAATTTCGGATCGGTTGCTCGCTGTCGACAAGAAACCGGGATCATAAGTAAATAACCCGCTTTTGGCATGCAACTTGCGGATATCCACCACATCGGGGCCCATGGTGCCGGATATAACTGGCAGTTCGATCGATTCGCTGCCATCGCCCAGATTTAAGGTTGCTGTGCCTTTTTGTGTCATTTTAACTGTTCTCCCATTAACGTTAACTCAATTACTCAGCGCTATCGTTTGTTTGATAGCGTACCTTTCATTCATTGCATCGACTCAGTGCCAAACATACACCCGCCCGGTCTAAACCGGATTAACACTCCTGCAGTAACCGTAATACTGGCTTCAGACCATCGTCCACGGAAACCGCTCGGGTACAGATCAGATCCCAGAGATCATTGTCGGGAAGTGATAGTAATCGCTCAAATTGCACCGTTTCATCAAAACTGAGTTGACTATAATACATGCTCATAAAACGTTGCAGAACGATATCCAGTTCAAGCATGCCACGACGGCAGCGCCAGCGCGCACGTTCGAATTCCTTCGAATTCATATTGTCCGCTTGACCATCATGTCTTTGATTTTACCGATCGCACTGGTCGGATTCAGTCCTTTCGGGCATGCTGCGACGCAATTCATGATGGAATGACAGCGAAACAGGCGGTAAGGATCTTCCAGATAATCGAGCCGTTCCGCAGTGGCCTGATCCCGGCTGTCTGCAAGAAAACGATAGGCCTGCAGCAATCCCGCCGGACCGACAAACTTATCGGGATTCCACCAGAATGAAGGGCACGCTGTTGAACAACAGGCACACAGGATGCATTCATAAGCGCCTTCAAGCGCTGCACGCTCTTCCGGCGATTGCAGCCGTTCGGTTTCCGGCGGCGGACTATGATTAATCAGATAGGGTTTGATTGAATGATATTGATTGTAAAACTGCGTCATATCGACAATCAAATCACGAATTACGGGCAATCCGGGCAACGGACGCACTTCGACAGGTTCTTTCAGGTCGCGCAATGGCGTAATGCAGGCAAGCCCGTTACGGCCATTGATATTCATGGCATCCGAACCGCACACCCCTTCTGTGCACGAACGCCTCAAACTAAGGCTATCATCGATGGATTTAATGCGAATAAGCGCATCAAGCAGCATCTTATCCGTTGAAGCCAATTCGATATCATAATCCTGCATGTAGGGTTTTTCATCTTTATCAGGATCATACCGGTATACACGAAACTTCATCACCGACTCCCATACTTTATTTTCATCATAGGCAGACATCAAGGATGCAACCCTATTAAGAAGCAGCAGTTTAGCAGAATGAAGACGGGATGGTACAGGATATCTATCTGCGGCAATGTGGTACGCTGATTATTCGACGGAAAATCAGTATTTTGAATCAGCCGCGCTACCCGTCAGTGAAAACGCTGACCCGCGCACTAGCCGTATTTTTTCCGGTTACGCCGCCGCCGGCTATGCGCGCGCCGCAACTCGGCCTCACTGAGTGGTGCAGGTCTTTTATCCGCATAAGGATTATGTCCGGCCTTAAATTCTATGCGCAATGGCGTACCCTGCAAATCAAAAGCCGTGCGGAAGTAATTCTCCAGATAGCGCCGGTAGGTTTCCGGTATCTGGTCAAGCATATTGCCATGAATCACAATCAATGGCGGATTGGACCCACCCTGGTGCGCATAGCGCGGTTTTGGGCGCGACACGCCACCGCGCGGCGGCGCGTGTTTTTCAACCGCTGCCTGCAAAGCGCGCGTCAGCTTGGGCGTGGGCAGCTTTGCCATGGCTGCGGCATAGGCCTGATCCACTGAAAACAGCACTTGCCGCACCCCTGTCCCTTTGAGCGCGGAAATAAAATGCAATTTAGCGAAATCAAGAAAACTCAACTTGCGGGAAAATTCAAGCTTGATAATGTCGCGATGATAGCTGTCGACATCGTCCCATTTATTAACGGCCACGACCAACGCACAACCTGTTTGTATTATAAAATCGGCAATATGGGCATCCTGCTCGGCAATGTCGAGACTGGCATCGAGAACCAGTACCACTACGTTAGCATCTTCGATGGCCTGCAACGTTTTAATCGCTGAGAATTTCTCAACCGTTTCGTTAACTTTACCGCGCTTGCGCAATCCAGCGGTATCAATCAGTGTGTAGTGTTTTCCGTGATGCTCAAATTCGATATAAATGCTATCGCGTGTGGTTCCGGGTTGATCAAATGCGATTACGCGCTCCTCGCCCAGTAATGTATTTACCAGGGTCGATTTGCCGACATTAGGGCGTCCCACGATTGCGATTTTGGGATGCCGGTTCTGATCTTCTGCCGCATCGGGATCCGCGCTGGCTTCCGGAAAATCTTCAAGCGCCAGTGAAACCAGTTCATTGATATGATCGCCATGCAATGCCGAAACGGCATAAGGCTCGCCCAGACCGAGTTCGTAGAACTCTGCGGTAACCACGGCCCTCACCATGCCTTCCGTTTTATTCACCACAAGCAGAATTTTCTGGTCTTTTTTTCTTAATTGCTCGGCAATGATTTTATCCTGGGCGGTTACGCCCTGCCGTCCATCAACAATGAAAAATACGGTATCCGCCTCGTCGATGGCCTGCATGCTTTGCTGCGCCATGGCATACATGATACCGTCTTTGACCACCGGCTCCAGCCCGCCGGTATCCATGACCAGATAAGGTTTATCGCCGATTCTGCCTTGACCGTAGTGCCTGTCGCGCGTCAGCCCGGGTATATCCGCGACAATAGCATCGCGGCTGCGTGTCAGGCGGTTAAACAGCGTCGATTTGCCCACATTGGGCCGGCCGACGAGAACAAGCGTAGGTTTCATGATAATCGGGTACGGTCGTAATTCAATTTGTGTTTTCGAGAAAAGGAATGCTCAAAAAGCATACCCTGCATTCTCAAACCTGTTGGAATAAAAATAAATGATGGAAAAATACGGGTGATATGCTGACTAACGGCTTATTTTGTTTTAAAAGCAAAAACACCGCCTTTAGCCGTCTGCACCACAAAACCGCCCGGAATCCGTTGTGCTTGTGAAAGAATCGCACTGCCGTCGGTTGGCGAGCGTGCCAATATGACACCGTCATAATTCCTCAAAAGATTAACGAAGCCCTTATCATCGCCGATGACGATGTATTGACCATCAACCAGTGGTGCGGTCAGTTTTTTACTGCCCAGCTTGATCTGCTTCCACATACTGGCGCCACTGTATTTGTCATACGCAGCGACAACACCATTATCTTCGGTCACATAAACATAGTCATTATCCATAGCCAGGCCGGCATCGCTGGAAGATTCGCGCAACCAGATCTGCGCACCGTCGCTAATCTGAAAACAACCCACGCGCCCCTGATAGGCTACCGCACACACCAATTGATCATCGATGGCCGGGGAACTGGTGATATCGGTCATACGTTCAAGTTCAGTTACACCGCGCGGCTGCGACACGATGACTTCCCATCCCACATTGCCATTGAACAGGCTCATAGCAACCATCTTGCCGCCGGCAAAACCGGCAAATACGGCGCCTTGTGTGATGGCAACACCCGCAGCACTGCGAACAGTTAACGGCGGCGTAGTGCCCTGATAAACCCATTTATGGGTACCATCGATTGCATCGAGTCCATAAATGCGGGCATCAATGGTGCGCACAATAACGATATTATTATCGACACGCGGTGGACTTAAAATTTCACTGCTGACCTGCGCCGTCCATAAGGCATGCCCCGAATTATTATATGCCAGCACCTCACCTTTTGACGTACCGACCAGCACCATACCCTGCCCTGCGCCGACACCGCCGGAAAATCGGCGTTTTGTTTTAATCGCCCAATCGGCTTCGCCAGTTCTGGGATCCAGACTGGTCAACTGCCCTTTTTCATCGGCCACATAAACCGCTTCATTATCGTAAGCAACATAAAACCGGGCGATTTTGCTTTCACCGACACGATACTTCCAGATCAGCGGTATTTCATCGAGCGCTTTGAGTGCAGCCAATTCTTCAGGATCAATGACAACTTTCTCGGCCCGCTCCGTCAATTCAGCGATATGGTATCCAAATGACTGAAACAGGTTAGGATCAAACGGCAACGGCAAACTGCTGCAGCCGGCGAGCAGTAGCACTGCAGGAAGTAATACCGGAAACCGGAAAAAACTGTGTATGAACACGTTAATATTGAATAAATCGCTTACTCGAGTGCGTGACCAGGAATGTTATCGCCATTTTCGGTATTTTCTTCATGCGATTCTCCGGCATCCGTGGATACGTCGGTCTCTTCGGTCTGCACCGATGCTTCAGCGCTAGCCGCAGATTCACTGGTTTCGCCGGTCCCAGCGGCTTCACCCGCGACATCCGATGTATCATTCACACCACTGTCTGCGGGTGCAGCGGATTCAACAGATTCGGCAGCATCTTCGGCAACACCGGCGTCAGATTGCACATCCGCTTTACCAGTTTCATGTGATTGACTGCCTGCACCATACGTGTGTAATTTTTCCGCAGTGTACGGTTCACTCAGCGCATCCGCTTTCATCTGCACGATATTGTAATAACCGTTGTTTTTGCTGAGCGCCCCGGCAGCGACTTCGTAAGACATGCGCGCTTCCTCGATTTTACCGGAAGCGAGTAACACATCGCCTTTGAGATCGGCATAAAGCCCGCTGAAAGAATTGCCATGCTTTGTATTCAGCTGCTGCAGCGCTGCCGCGTAATTTTTTTCATCCAGCAGAATAGTTGCCAGTCGCAGACGGGCAAGATCAATCATTTCAGGTTCTCTGGCATTGTCCAGTATCCACTGCAAATGCGCCTTGGCACGCTTGAAATCGCCCGCATCGACACTGGCTTTGACTACGATCAGCGCAGCCCTGGGTGCATATCCGCTCGATGTATAGCCCTCAGTCAGCAAATGCGCCGCATCGGTAATTTTCATGAGATCCCCGGTAGTGTTCACCTGTTTCACCAATGCATACAAGTCAGCCGCCTGCTGCGCCTGCTGACGCTGAAAATGTTCCCACACCTTTGTACCACCCAGCGTTGCGATCATGACTGCCAACATAATGGTAATAATGGTTCCATACCGGCCCCACCATGCTTTCAGGGTGCCTATCTTTTCTAGTTCTTCATAATCAACTCTTGCCATTCCGATTTCCTGAAAAAAATATCATTTACATGAAAAATTGCCTTATAACCTGTTAAAGATCTCGATCAAGAGATGCAATGCAAGGCAAAATTGAACGCCGCAAGCAAAGCGCAGCGAACAGCCGTAAGGCTGACCCGCAGGGCGAGGCGCTTGCGCCGAGTAAAAGCGGAGCATACTCGAAGTATGTGAGCATTTTGAGTTCGATTTTAACGCCGCAATGCGCCCTTCAGTGAGATATTGAACAGGTTCTAAATCAATTGTTTTCCGAGAGTGATAAATTAAGATATAAAAAAGTTATTTACTTACACTAAGATGTTAATCATGATGGGTATGCAAAAAAAAGAAATGTTGCGTTACTTTGTTTTAATCATAGTGCTTATGATTTCTGTAACGGTGTCTGCACAAACAAAGGAGTTGCCCGATTTCACAGGGCTGGTAGAAAAATATGGTGCGGCTGTCGTCAACATCAGTACAATGCAGACGCAACGTGATGCCATGGCACAGCTTTTTCCTGAGTTTCAGAATATTCCGGAAGATTCGCCGTTTTATGAATTCTTCCGACGTCATATGCAGCCCTTTTCCGCACCCAGGAAAGCGGAGCCCAGGTCAATGGGTTCCGGCTTTATCATCAGCGCGGATGGGTATGTTTTGACAAATGCGCATGTTGTGGAGTCGGCTGAAGAAATTACGGTAAGGTTAAACGATAAGCGTGAATTTGTCGGAGAAGTGATCGGTACCGATAAGAAAACCGATATCGCCTTGATAAAAATTGATGCTGAGGGTTTGCCAAAAGTGAGTACAGGTGATCCGGACGAATTAAGAGTGGGCGAATGGGTTGTTGCAATCGGTTCACCTTTTGGTTTTGAGAATAGCGTTACGGCAGGAATCGTGAGTGCTAAAGGACGTTCGCTGGCGCAGGAAAATTATGTTCCATTTATACAGACCGACGTGGCAATCAACCCGGGTAACTCCGGGGGACCGTTGTTCAACATGAATGGTGAAGTGGTTGGCATAAACTCGCAAATATATAGCCGTACAGGCGGTTTTATGGGGTTGTCATTCGCTATACCGATAAATGTTGCAATTGATATCGCGAATCAGCTCAAAACTTCAGGCGCTGTAAGGCGTGGCCGGATAGGTGTCATGATTCAAGAGGTAACGAAGGAGTTGGCGGAGTCGTTTGGTATTTCTGATTTACGCGGAGCGCTTGTTGTTTCAGTTGAAAAAGGCGGGCCTGCAGATGCAGCTGGCATAAGGCCGCGAGATATTATCACTGATTTTAATGGCCAGGAGGTGGAGATGTCATCAGATCTGCCGCGTATTGTGGGTAATACGATTCCTGATTCAAATGTTATCGTTAAAGTCTGGCGTAATGGTTTGATTCAGAACGTCAAAGTTAAAGTGGGCGAGATACCCTCTGAAGATTCGGATCGCAATCATCAGAGAAAACAGAGTAAAAAAATAGACACTTCGAATCGTCTTGGTCTTGTATTAGGTGAGCTGAACAATCAAATGAAAAAGCAACTCGATATCGAATACGGTATTGTTGTTGAGGCGGTTCAGCCCGGAATTGCCAGTCAGGCAGGTATCCGGAGAGGGGATGTCATTGTTGGATTCAACAGCAAGGACATCAAGAATGTCGAGCAATTTAATCAATTACTTGACAAAATAGATGAAGGCCGCAATATTGCGCTATTGATCAAACGGGGTGATCTGACGACGTTTGTGACCATGAAACTGGAAAACGTTGATTGATTTCAGCGATATGATCAAAGGCGGAAAAGCGGGTAAGCTGATAGTCTATGGCCGTGACGAATGTCATCTATGCCGGCAAATGATAGATGGCTTGCAGCAACGGCAAAGGCAGATAGCGTTTGATTTTGAAGTTGTTGATATTGACACTGATTTAACCCTGGCGGCCCGTTTTAATGACAAGATCCCGGTTCTCATGTCGTTGCCGGATCAGACAGAGATTTGCCATCATTTTCTGAATCTTCAAGCGCTGGATGATTATCTTGCAAAAATTCGTTAGAATGCTGCCTCTTGAGACAGATGTTGCTGGTTATCTCGCTGCTATTTCGATATCTATTAATATCTGAGAGTTTCAGGATTTTAATAGTCCCTAATTACCACCGTTGAATTCATCTTTAAAAGAACCCGATGCTGCATATCCGTAATTTTTCAATTATCGCGCACATAGATCATGGAAAATCTACGCTCGCAGATAGAGTTATTCAGTTTTGTGGCGGATTGGCCGAACGTGAAATGGAAGATCAAGTTCTGGATTCAATGGATTTGGAACGAGAAAGAGGGATTACCATCAAAGCGCAAACTGTGGCTCTACAGTATAAGTCTAAAGATGGCAACACCTATTTGCTAAATCTCATTGATACCCCGGGTCATGTCGATTTTTCTTATGAAGTATCGCGCTCGCTTGCCGCATGTGAAGGGGCGCTGCTTGTTGTTGATGCATCGCAAGGTGTGGAAGCGCAAACTGTGGCCAATTGTTATACCGCGATAGAGCAGGGTGTAGAAGTTGTCCCGGTGCTCAATAAAATGGATTTACCGGCAGCTGATCCTCAAAGAGCAATTGAGAATATCGAGGACGTCATAGGTATAGGTGCCCGTGATGCGATACATGTCAGTGCGAAAACCGGTTTCGGTATTGAAGCGTTGCTAGAAGCAATTGTTACACGTATTCCAGCACCTACAGGAGATCCTGATGCGCCACTGAAAGCGCTCATCATAGACTCATGGTTTGACAATTATGTCGGTGTCGTTATCTTGGTACGTGTGATGGAGGGTACGCTTAAACCGGGAGACAAAATCCTGTTGATGGCAAGTAAAGTGACGCAATTGTGTGAGCAGGTCGGGGTATTTGTTCCCAAATCGTTGCAGCGCGATACACTGAGTGCCGGTGAGGTGGGTTATGTAATATCGGGTATCAAAGAGCTCGACGCAGCCAAGGTTGGCGATACTGTGACGCTTGCCAATAAACCTGCGGACAAACCATTGCAGGGTTTTAAGGAGATCAAGCCACAGGTTTTCGCCGGACTATATCCGGTTGAATCCAACCAATATGATGCATTGCGCTCAGCGTTGGAAAAATTAAGACTCAATGATTCCTCACTGCATTTTGAACCGGAAACCTCTCAAGCACTTGGTTTTGGTTTTCGCTGCGGTTTCCTGGGATTATTGCATATGGATATCGTTCAAGAACGACTTGAGCGCGAATATGATATGGATCTGATAACAACTGCACCGACTGTTGTTTATCAAATTCTCTTGCGCGACGGTTCTGTAATTGAGATTGACAATCCTTCCAAAATTCCAGATTTATCAAAAATCGCGGAAATTCGGGAGCCGATTATCACAACCACAATACTGGTTCCTGAAGAGTATGTCGGTGCAGTGATTACTTTGTGTGTAAGCAAACGCGGTATACAGAAAAATATGCAGTATATGGGGCGGCAGGTCATGTTGACCTATCAGATGCCGCTTAATGAAGTGGTTATGGATTTCTTTGATCGATTGAAGTCAACAAGCAGGGGATATGCATCATTAGATTATGAGTTCCTGGAATTTCGCGCATCGGATCTGGTCAAGATCGATATTTTAATCAATGGGGATCGGGTTGATGCGCTGTCTTTGATTGTGCATCGCGCCAGCAGCCAGTATCGGGGGCGTGAATTGGTGCAGAAAATGCGGCAGTTAATTCCGCGTCAGATGTTTGACATTGCCGTGCAGGCTGCGATCGGTGCGCATGTTATAGCCAGAGAAACGGTCAAAGCATTAAGGAAAAATGTGTTGGCGAAATGTTATGGTGGTGATATTACACGTAAGCGTAAACTACTGGAAAAGCAAAAGGCAGGCAAGAAAAGAATGAAACGTGTTGGCAATGTAGAGATTCCACAGGAAGCATTTCTGGCGATATTACAGGTTGACAACAAATAACAAATTAAATGTAAAAAATATGAATCTAAAATTCCATCGCAGATGCATCAATACGCGAGGTTGGTTTTAATAGATTCATAAAGGTGAAATTATGAATTTTCCTCTGATTCTATTTAGTTTATTAGTCATTACGGGTGCGATATGGGCGGTCGATTATTTTATCTTGCGGCACAGGCGCGAGACTGATGAGGAGGAACCTTGGTGGATTGAATATCCAAAAAGTTTTTTCCCCATTATCTTAATCGTTTTTTGCTTGCGTTCATTTGTGATTGAACCCTTTAAAATCCCCTCAGGATCAATGATTCCGACATTGATTGTCGGGGATTTCATTCTTGTAAATAAATACACCTATGGTATTCGGTTACCGGTAATTAATAAGAAGGTTATTGAAATGAATAGCCCTAAGGCCGGTGACGTTCTGGTATTCCGGTATCCTGAAGATCCTTCTATTGATTATATTAAGCGTGTTGTGGGGGTGCCGGGCGATATCGTGACATATCATAACAAGCAGTTATTAATTAATGATGAACTTGTTAAACTGGAATATATAGGTGATTATAAATATGTCGAGCCCGGAATGGGTTATATCTATTCCGAAGAATATGCGGAATTTCTAGGGGAAACGAATCATTCCATTTTAGTGAACCAAGAAGTGGGCGGGGTGCAGTATTCGAGTGTGCGTGTATTTCCCTATCGTGAAAACTGTAAGTACAGTCGTACCGGCTTCACCTGCACGGTACCGCCTGATCATTATTTTACTTTGGGTGATAACAGGGATAGCAGTAGCGATAGCCGTTATTGGGGGTTTGTGCCTGAAGAAAATATTGTCGGAAAGGCATTTATGATCTGGTGGAATTTTGCCGATTTTAATCGCATAGGTCAGTCTATACAATAATCAATCATTGCGGATAATTTTCTCGGGAGAGAGGGAATGTATTGGAATATACTGCGATATAAGCAGCGCGGACTAACACTTACCGGAATGTTGTTTGGGTCCGTTATACTGGTTCTGGTCGCTGTAATGGGTATGAAAATTGTCCCGGTTTATATTGATAACGCGACTATAAAGAAGAATTTGATAGCAATAGCCGGTGATGACAGTTTGCAAAATGCTAATGCGAGTCAGATCAGACTTGCTTTTGCAAAGCGTGCTCAAGTGGATGGAATTACAGTTATCTCGGCAAAAGATCTTAAGATACTTAAAGATAAGGGGAAACTGATTCTGAGTGTGGCTTACGCTGTCGAAGTTCCATTAGTGTCTAATATTGCGCTTAAATTCAATTTTGATACCACGAGTGATTAAAATAAAATCCAGTTTAGTGTATGCAAACAGACCGGGAGAAGTTGATAGACACGTTTTGCAACCAGCTTGGTTACAGATTTTCTCGGCCTGAATTGTTGCAGGAGGCTTTGACGCACCGTAGTTATAGTACAAAACATAACGAGCGCCTCGAGTTTCTGGGTGACAGTGTTTTGAATTGTGCCATTGCTGGATTGTTTTTTAAACAATATCCCGAGATGACTGAAGGGCGTTTGTCGCGTTTCCGAGCAAGTATGGTCAATCAGAAAGCCTTATCCGAGCTTGCATTGAGTTTAAATATGGATCAATTGATTAGGCTCGGAGAGGGGGAATTGAAGAGCGGTGGCGAACAGCGTCCGTCGATCCTGGCGGATGCGCTGGAGGCTGTGTTTGGTGCAGTTTATGTAGATAGTGATTTCGCAAGAGCGGAAGAAGTCATCAACAGGCTTTATATACCTATCCTTGTCACTATAGATCATGGAACGCACGGAAAGGATCCTAAAACCCTGCTCCAGGAATTTCTGCAAAGTCAGAAATTGGACTTACCGGAATATACAGTTGTTACGACTACAGGAAAAGCGCACCAGCAGAAATTTAGGGTTGAGTGCTTCATACCCCTATCCAATATCCGTACACTGGGCGAAGGAACCAGTCGTCGCAGTGCAGAGCAGGCAGCTGCAAAGCTGGCTTATGAGCGGGCAAATGCAAAAAACAATTGAAACCATTTGGATAGCTTGGTTAATTGTATGTTAGCCAGAAGTCATTTTCGCACGGGTTATGTGGCAATTGTAGGGCAGCCGAATGTGGGAAAATCCACGCTGTTGAATAATCTCATCCAGCAAAAAATCAGTATCACATCCAGGAAAGCACAAACAACACGGCATAGCATAAACGGAATTTTAACGGATAAGTATTCGCAATTTATTTTTGTCGATACGCCGGGCTTTCAGACCCAGCATAAAAGCCGTATGAATGCTGTAATGAATCGTGTTGTATCACAATGCATTAATGATGTGGATCTTGTGTTATTTGTAATAGAGGCCCTCTGTTTTGATGAGAAAGACCAACAAGTGTTAAATCTCGTATCTCAATCTGTTCCGGTGGTACTGGTCGTCAACAAAATAGATCGTTTACGGGATAAAAACAGGTTATTGCCTTTTTTGGAGGCGATGGCAAAAAAATTTGATTTTGCGGCACTTATTCCGGTAAGTGCGAGTAATAAAGAACAATTGTCCGAATTGATCGAAACGATACGGCCATTCTTGCCTGAAAATCCTCCAGTGTACGATGTTGATGAAATAACAGACAAAAGTGAGCGATTCATCGCTGCTGAATTTGTGCGGGAAAAATTATTCCGTTTAATGGGAGATGAGATTCCATATTCGGTGAGCGTTGTCACTGAGAAATTCATTGAAACAGAAAAACTTTATGAGATTCATGCCACTATACTCATCGATAAGCCAGGTCAGAAAGCAATTATCATAGGCAAAGGCGGTGAAAAACTTAAATTGATTGGTAGTCAGGCGCGCAAGGATATGGAAAAAGCTTTTGGCAAAAAGGTTTATCTGCAAATTTGGGTTAAGGTTAGAAGCGGTTGGGCAGATAATGTCAATGTTCTGCGGCAACTTGGACATGAATAACTAAAATGCGCGATCAGTAATTTCGAAGCAGGATGTTCGAGTTGCGGAAAATGATAAGTAAGAACCTGTTCAAGATCTCGATCAAGAATGCAGTGCAAGGCAAAATTGAATGACGCAAGCAAAGCGCAGTGAACAGCCGTAAGGCTGGCCCGTAGGGCGAGGCGCCTGCGCCGAGTAAAAAGCGGAGCATACTTGAAGTATGTGAGTATTTTGAGTTCGATTTTAACGCTGCAATGCGCCCTTCAGTGAGATCTTGAACAGGTTCTAAGAATCGGATTGAATTGTTCATACAGGAGCAAAATCATGATAGAACTGGGTGTTAATATCGACCATGTGGCGACGCTCAGGCAGGCGCGTGGCACTGATTATCCGTGTCCGATTGAAGCAGCCTTGGTCGCTGAATCATCCGGTGCCGATGCGATTACATTGCATTTGAGAGAAGACCGCCGTCATATTCAGGATCGGGATGTCGAGGTGTTACGCGAATTATTGACAACCCGTATGAATCTTGAAAGTGCGGTGACTTCGGAGATGATTGCGATCGCACTGCGTATCAAACCGCATGATATCTGCCTGGTACCTGAGCGGCGTGAAGAACTGACAACCGAGGGAGGGCTGGATGTTGTCAAACATTTCGATCAAGTTCAAACCGCATGCCGTCAACTGTCTGAATCCGGTATTCGTGTGTCATTATTCATTAACGCCGATCTGAAGCAGATTGATGCTGCTGCAGAAGCAGGTGCACCCGTCATCGAAATCCATACCGGCAGTTTTGCTGATGCGAGAACCGATATTGCGCGAAATAATGAATTGAGTAAGGTAAAAGAGGGTGTTGCGCATGGTCTTAAACGCAGCCTCAAAGTGAATGCCGGACATGGTTTGCATTACCGGAACGTACAGGCAATAGCCGCTATTCCGGGTATTTCGGAATTGAATATTGGACATGCGATCGTAGCCCGTGCAATTTTCGTGGGTATGGATAAGGCGGTCAGCGAAATGAAGAAGCTCATGTTAGAGGCGCGATTATGATTTATGGCATCGGTGCTGATCTGGTTGATCCATCCCGAATCGCACGTTCATTAGAGCGTTATGGCAATAAATTTGCGCGCCGTATTTTGACGGATCCTGAATGGGAAGAATATCAAAACAGCAGCAAGCCGGCTTTGTTTCTGGCAGGGCGTTTTGCCGCCAAGGAAGCATTGTCAAAAGCGATGGGGACCGGATTACGCCATCCGGTCAATCTGGATTTCATTACCATTACACACGATGCATTAGGAAAACCTTATTTTCAGTTTCATCCGGAGCTGGATCGTTTGATCAGCGAAAAAGGCATCGTCAATCATTATCTGTCCATTAGCGATGAAATGAATCTTGCCTGTGCATTTGTCGTTCTGGAGAAATAGTCATGTCGCTCGGGCCACTCATGCTCGATATTGCCGGAACGGAACTGACTGATGATGATAAAAAGCGATTAACACATCCATTGACTGGCGGTGTGATTCTGTTTTCCCGCAATTTTTCCTCACGCAAACAACTGACGACCTTAACTACTGAGATTCATGAACTGCGTACACCGCCTTTGTTAGTCGCTGTCGATCACGAAGGTGGCCGTGTGCAACGTTTCAAAGAAGATTTTACCAAACTGCCGGCAATGCGCGAACTGGGCAGAGTATGGGATAAACATAAAGTGCGTGCACACCAGCTTTCGAAGCAGGTTGGTTTTGTATTGGCGACTGAATTATTGGTCAGTGGGGTTGATTTGAGTTTTGCGCCCGTTCTTGATATTGACTACGGGCAGAGTCACGTTATTGGTGATCGTGCATTTCATCGTAATCCGCAGGTAATCTCCGATCTGGCACATTATTTTATGTTAGGGCTTAGAGCAGGCGGCATGCAGGCTGTAGGTAAACATTTTCCGGGGCATGGTTATATCCGGGCGGATTCGCATCTGGAAAAATCTATCGATCAAAGACGGTATGCTGACATAGAGATGGAAGATATGGTACCGTTTCGACGCATGATCCATTTCGGCCTAAACGGTATCATGGCGGCGCATGTTATTTATCCTGAGGTTGATCTATATCCGGCTGGTTTTTCGCATATTTGGCTGCAGGATATTTTGAGAAAGGAACTTCAATTTGAGGGTTGTATTTTCAGTGACGACTTAAGCATGCAAGGCGCAGCGCATTTTAAATCTATTACTGAACGTGCAACTGCAGCGCTTGAGGCGGGTTGCGACATGATACTGGTGTGTAACGATACACAAGCTGTGGATGAGTTGTTGAATACACTACGATGGGATATCTCAGCTGCAAGTCTGGTGCGCCTTGTTCACATGCGCGGTAAGAGAAATTTTACCTCAATGGCCAAACTACGTGAGGATGTCGATTATATACAGGCAATGCATGGTATCAGTACTATTGACGATCCAAAGACAGTACTCCCTTTTTGATGTAATCAAATCTTTAAACAGATTGTTTGTGTTGCAGTGCTTCCCGTAGGAATACATCTGATTTAATCATCGAATACTGAATATTCTGCGCTCCTCCAGTTTTTCAATCATTTAATACTTTCAGCAATTCAATCAAGTAGCGCAACTTTCTTAAATTTTTTGGGCTATTCGCCGTTATGCACATAAATAGATGCAATCCATATCGATCTGATGAAGTATAAGTTTGATTTTTTGTATTTATTTTAACCGAATTTAATTGGAGAAAATAATGCCGGACAAAAATTTAAAATTCTTGGTTGTTGATGATTTTTCGACCATGCGTAGAATCGTTCGCAATTTATTAAAAGAATTGGGCTTTATTAATGTAGATGAAGCGGAAGATGGTGCTGTAGCCCTGCGTAAGTTACAGGATGGCAACTACGATTTCGTAGTATCCGATTGGAACATGCCTAATATGGATGGTCTCACGATGTTGCAGTCTGTTCGGGCTGATGAAAGATTATGCAAAATACCGGTGTTAATGATAACTGCTGAAGCTAAAAAGGAAAATATAATTGCAGCAGCTCAGGCGGGTGCAAGTGGGTATATAGTAAAGCCTTTTACAGCAGCAACGCTGGATGAAAAATTAAATAAAATTTTCCAGAATATGGAAAGTAAGGCATCAGCATAAATCAAATGTAATTTGCGCTTAATTCATAACCAACAGCGAGAAGAAAATGAATACTGATTCACTTATTCACGAAGAAATGGGAACACAACATGCTAGATCTGTGCAGCAGCAATCTGATTTACAAGGGACTGCTGAAAAAAGAACAGCTGAGGAATTGATAGATACTGTAGCAGTCAATTTGTCCCAAAAAGCGTTTGATGAGACACACAGTACAATACCGACACAGTTTTCAGAAGGTAGTTTGAATGAATATATACAGGATCATCCTGATGCGTTAATTTCTGAAGAGACCTCACTGACAGCTGAAATCAAAGATCAAATGAATGGTGAATTGAATGTAGTTAAACGAGAATGCTCCGATGTTGAAGATATTCCTGAAGCGGTATTAATGGAAGTTGTTGAAGAGATTTCAGGTTCTGTTAGCGATGTGCGTGAGAAACAGGTACTGTCTGGAGGGATTACTGAGAATAAATCCGGGACAGAGAAGAATATTCTTGATCAAGTCGGGCAATTAACCCGCAATTTGCATAATAGTCTCAGAGAACTGGGGTATGACAAACGATTGGAATCGCTTGCAGCCGAAGTGCCGGAAGCACAGGATAAGCTCTCATATGTTGCGATCAAAACAGAACAAGCGGCTGATCGTACTTTAAATGCTACTGAAATTGCGATGCCCATACAGGAGAAACTTTCATCTGAAGCTATGCAATTATCTGAAAAATGGAAGAATGCGTTCGAAGAGCAAAGAGCACAACCCGATACTGAAAAATTTAAATTATTGCTTATAGAAACACTCAGTTATATTGACAAAGTACCCGAACGGGCTGATGCGACGAATGCTCAACTTATGGAAATCATGATGGCTCAAGATTTTCAGGATCTTACAGGGCAAGTGATCAAGAAAATTACGGGAGTGGTTCAGAGTTTGGAGCGTGATCTGTTGCAGCTCTTACTTGCAAATGTTCCTTTTGAAAAAAGGCAGACACAAGCTATTGATCGTGCATGCCTTATGAATGGACCGGTTACTAATCCTGAGAAAAATACCGATACGGTTAGCAGTCAGGATCAAGTGGATGATCTTCTGGCAAGCCTCGGTTTTTAATTTTTCTACTGGGAAAATATGATCATTAACAGTTTATATTTCACATGATAATGACATCATATTGCTCTTGTGTGTAGGATTCTTCAACTTGAAGTCTGATAGGCTTGGCGATAAAATCGCCAAGCTGTGCGAGGCTCTGAGATTCTTCGTCAAGAAATAAATCAATCACCTGCTGAGATGCAAGAATTCGAAACTCATTGGCATTAAACTGTCGTGATTCGCGTAATAATTCACGCAATATCTCATAACAAATTGTTTGTGCAGTTCTGATTTCACCCCGCCCACCACAGGTTGGGCATGATTCACACAAAATATGTGAAAGGCTTTCTCGTATACGTTTGCGTGTCATTTCAACGAGACCGAGCGTAGAAAATCCATTGACTGTCATACGGGTTCTATCCTTCGATAGCGTTTTTTTAAATTCTTTTAGAACCGCGTTTCTGTGCTCATCGGAGTCCATGTCAATGAAATCAATAATTATGATTCCGCCAATATTGCGTAAACGCAGTTGACGAGCGATGACCTGAGCTGCCTCAAGATTCGTTTTGAAAATCGTATCGTCAAAATTTCGTACGCCAATAAATCCGCCTGTATTGACATCCATGGTTGTTAATGCTTCAGTTTGGTCAATAATCAGATATCCACCCGATTTTAAATTGACACGTTTCGAAAGTGATTTCTGGATTTCATCTTCTACACCATAGAGGTCGAATAGAGGACGTTCGCCAGTGTATAAAGTGATTCGGTTCGCCATGTTAGGCATATAACTTTTAGCAAATGTCATTAGACGCTGGTGATTTTCTCGCGAATCAACCTGAATACGTGTGGTATTTTCAGTCGCAAAGTCGCGTAAAGCCCGGTGACTGAGATCGAGATCCTGATACAACAGTGCCGGGGTTGCTACAGCAGATGCCAATTCTTGTATATTACGCCAAAGCTTATGCAGATATTCGATATCGGCTTGTAAGTCATTTTCTTCGGCCGATTCCGCCATTGTCCGAATGATGTAGCCGCCAGTTTCATTTTCGGGTAATACATGTTGTAGTTTTTGCCGCAATAATTCACGTTCTTCATCATCTTCTATGCGCTGCGATATGCCAATATGGGATTCTTGGGGCAAGTAAACAAGCATTCTGCCTGCTAGGCTGATTTGTGTGGACAAGCGCGCACCTTTCATGCCGATTGCGTCTTTAATCACCTGTACCAGAATATTATTACCTTCATAGAGCAACTTCTCGATCGGTTGATTGGATTCGCCATTGTGGTTTGATCCCCATATATCAGCGACATGTAAAAAAGCGGCTCGCTCCAGACCGATATCAATGAAAGCGGATTGCATGCCAGGCAGTACACGACTTACACGACCATTATAAATGTTGCCAACAATTCCGCAGCAACTGACGCGTTCGATATGTAACTCCTGGGTAACACCCTGTTCCAATATGGCTATGCGGGTTTCCTGAGGAGTGATGTTGATAAGGATTTCATTGTCCATAACGACGCGGGCAAAAAGGTATATTAATGGATTCGATCAATACGGATAATGGATTATCTAAAAATTTTGATACCCGCTTCTTCCAATAATTGGGATGTTTCATATAAAGGTAGTCCTTTTACGCCGCTATAGCTGCCACAGATTTCAACGATAAAGGCTGCTGCCAAACCCTGAATAGCGTAGGCACCTGCTTTATCATAGACCTTGTCATATTCGATGCAGCTTTGTATTTCCTGCTGTGTTATTTCGCGAAATCGTACTGTCGTCGTGGATAGTTTCATTTGTATTTCGTTTTTATAAACGACTGCTATAGCTGTTAGCACCTGGTGTGAACGACCGGATAGTGAACTGAGTACTTCTACGGCGTGCGCTTTATTCTTGGGTTTTCCAAGAATACGGCCATCAAGCGTTACGATAGTATCCGCTACCAGAATCGGTAATAAAGGCAACTTGCGTTGAGACAATCTAATCCAGCTGGCTTCAGCTTTTGTATTGGTGATACGGTAAATATAATCATTGGGGGATTCGCCGGGTAAAGAAGTCTCGTCAATATCAGCAGGGCGATTCAGTGTTTCTCTCATCAAGAGGATATTGTATTTTACGCCAATCTGCTTGAGTAGCTCACGTCTTCGTAAACTGCGCGAGGCGAGATAGATCTGATTATCTGGAATTGCCATACTGTTAATAATCTGGAAATTGTGAATCAGGTATTATATGCGATGATAGGGGTGATTCTTAATCAAAGATACAGCCCGATACAGTTGCTCGGCCAATATTATTCGCGCAAGCCCATGAGGAAAAGTCAGTTTTGATAACGAGAGTGAAGAATGTGCTGATGACTTGATTGATTCATGTAAGCCATCGGCACCGCCAATAACAAAAGCTATATCATGGCCTTCCTGCATCCATTTCTTGATAACATCGGCCAATTGCGTGGTCGTGTAGTGTATTCCGAGTACATCAAGAATGATAATGTGGCATCCGGCAGGGATCGAAGTTTTGATACGTTGATATTCAGCATGCAGGATTTGTTCTTTATTCTTGTTGCTTGTACGTTTTTCAGGCTTGATTTCAATTAATTGCAGGGAAATTTCCTGAGAAAAACGCTTTGCATATTCAGTAAAAGCATTATTGACCCACGCGGGGAGTTTGTTTCCTACGGCAAGTATGTGGAATTTCATTGTATAAGGTATTCACTCGATTGCAACTATTGTTGATTCAATCAGTTTCTGAAAAATAAGGCATTGATCTTGTTTCTAGATGAGCTGGGAGTATCGTAATTCATGCAAGGACCAATTATAGGTTAAGTAATAATATCAGAGCATGCTCAGAAGCTGGGGATTGAAATGATTGTGGGATCTATTTATCCGAAGCATGTGAATGCAGTGAAATTTGCTTTTCAGTACCTTCACTTTCAATGAAAGAGCGTTTATTTTTCTTGCATTGGGTGTAAAACATTCAGGGGATTTGTGATGCTGCGCGTATATCAATGGTTGACTCTTCTTATTGTGCTTTGCTTGTTGAGCAATCCGGCTATTACCGAAATACTCACGCCGGAGAGCATAGACGATGCGCAAACGATCAATACTGCAACAGCAAAATCACTGTTTGACCAGGGCGTTCCGTTCATTGACGTGCGCAAACAGGAAGATTACGATACCGGACATATTCCCGGTGCGCATCATCTTCCGATCGCGAGTGATTTCAATGCGCAAAGCCTGGCTGCTATCGTTTCAAAAGAAAATCCGGTAGTGATTTACTGCAACGGTATCCATTGCATGGGCAGTTCAAAGGCGGTGCAACAAGCGGTTGCATGGGGATGGACGAATGTTTATTATTACCGTGATGGTATGCCGGATTGGAAGCGTAGGGATTATCCGGTCGATTCGAAGATGCCTTGAGATGGATTATCAGGTATTGCTCGTGCATGTGTTTTTGAAATTTACCAAATCTTCAATAAAATGTTTAGCATCGTATTTTTTGCTTCTATCGACGAATTGAGCTAATGATCGGTATCTTTTAGGTTTGATTAGCTAATCCCGTATCCATATGTGAGTAGATCAAGCATTCCGAATCACGCCATCCTCCAGTTCCACGACGCGGTCAGCGATATCCAGAATACGGTAATCATGGGTCACAAGCAGGATACTGGCGCCGGATTCTTTCGCCAGGCGCTTGAGAATAATGACGGCTTCCTGTCCGCTTTGCTTGTCCAGTGATGCAGTCGGCTCATCGGCGAGCACGATTTTGGGGTGCCCGGCCAGCGCCCTTGCAATCGAAACGCGCTGGCGCTGTCCGCCGGAGAGCTGGTCCGGTTTGTGATCCAACCGGTTACCCAGTCCAACGGCTTTCAGCATTTCGGTGGCGCGCTGGAGTCTTTCTTTTTCAGACAGGTTGTTGAACATTTCCAGCGTCATACTGACATTTTGTTGCGCGGTCAGTGATTTGAGCAGATTATGCTGCTGGAAAATGTAGCCTGTTTGCTGGCGGATGCTGACTTTAGTCTGTTCATTGCTATTGATTAACTGCTGATCGAGAACCATGACACTGCCGTCAAATGCCTGGCGCAAGCCGCCGACAATGGTTAAAAAGGTCGTTTTCCCGGAGCCGGAAGGTCCGGTCATGATCACGATTTCACCTTTATGTATCGTAATGGTTACGTTTTTCAGCACAGGCAGTGACTGCGCCTCATGATTAAAGCTGAAATTCAGATTGCGTATGTCGATTACGATGGACATCAGAACATATCCGCAGGATTGGCATCTTTTAATTTGCGGATTGCCAGGAATCCGGCCATAAAGCACATCGACAGAATAAAAAAGAAAACATTTGTGGCTTTGCTGAGGGTCATAGGCATAGGCATAAACATTTGAGATTCAGCCATGTGGTACAGGCTGACTGAAAGGATCAGACCCGGAATGAAACCCAGTATGGCCAGAAAGAAAGCCGTTGCAAATACCAGGCGGACAAAGTAGCTCTGTTTATAACCCATGGCTTTCAGCGTGGCGAATTCATAGCGATGATTGACGATATCGGTAAAAAGAATCTGATAGACAATCACCAGTCCGACAACCAGTCCCATCACTGTGCCAAAGCCAAAAATAAATCCGATCGGTGCTGTATTGGCCCAGTAATTTTTTTCGTATTCCTGTAATTCCGCAAAGGTGAAAATGTTGACAAATGCGTTGAGCCGCTGCTCAAGATCAATTTTTACCTGCTGAGCCGATGCGCCGGGGTGCAGTTTGATAACACCCATATCGATATCACTCAAATTTCTGGCCGGGAAAATACGCATGAAATTTAAATCGCTTGTCACCACGTTGCCGTCTGCGGCAAATGACACGCCCAGGCGGAAAAGACCGATGACCCGGATCTTATAATCATTGATTTCTGTTTCCGTACGACCGGCTTCGAGCAGCTGGCGTATCGGTCCGAATTCAGGGCGGGAGAATTCGTCGAACATGATCGTATCCTTAAGCTGCAGTTCCCGCCGTTTGTCTTTAATGGTGTCTACATCGAATAACTCAGCATCCGGATCAAAACCGTAGACCATCAGGGTGCGTTTGACCTGCGTTTCTATATTTTTAAACGGAGCCAATCCCAGATACAACGAAGACACTTCGGCGACTGCGGGATGCCCGAGTGTGCGCATGAGTTCGCTGCGCTTAAAAGCAACCGGGCGCCACATGGCTTCACTTTGCTTATGCATCAGGAATAAATCGCCGCTTAATTTTGTCGGGGCGGAAACCGCGCTGGCGTAAAGTGAATCTTTGAAACCCAGCTGCATGAAGACCAGAACGCAGGCGAATAAAACACCGGCAATGGCTGCCATCAATTTGGTTCGATCGTGAATTAACTGCCGCCAGGCCAGTCGCGCCGGAAAATAACACCAGGAAAGAATGTTCATGGGGCTATCCGTACATGCACCTGGCGAAAGATCTGATGCTGTAGACCGCTGACTGCTATCGGATCGAGCGTCAGTCGTACTTCGATGATCCGGTTATCCCTGTCCGTCAGGGGATCGGTATCATTGAGATCGTTTTTCCTGACCAGGTATCCCAGTTCCCTGACTTCGGCGTTATAGACCTGACTCAATCCTTGTGCACTGATATAAGCCCTTTGCCCCACTTTGACCTGATTGAGATCGGATTCATAGACTTCTGCCACGACATCGAGCTGTGTCAAGTCAGCCATTTCCAACAGGCCACTGTCTTTGATGCGCTCTCCGGGCCAGGTCAGAATTTTTAAAATCGTGCCTGAAATCGGCGCATGAATATGTGTATTTTTTAATGCTTCAACTGAGACGCGTTGTTCGGATTCGGCATGTGCTATTTCAGCGGACAAACGCTTGAGATTCGCTTCGGATTGTGCAAATGCCAGATATTTTGCATCCGCGAGCGAGATGCTGGCCATGGAGTCCTGCTTGAGCGATTGATAGCGCAGGTGTTCTTTCTGATTGAAGCTGAGCGCGATTTTCTCGACATCCCGCTGCGCTTTCAATATGTTAATGCGCGTGCCTGCCGCTTCCACTTCAGCATTTCTTTTGTCATGATCCGAAAGTATGGCCAATGTGTCGCCTGATTTGACTTGATCACCTTCCGCATAAAAAAGCCGTTCGACTTTGGCGCCCTCAGGTCCGGCATTATGAGAAACTTTGATTACCCGCGAGCGTGGTTCGATACGCCCCAGTGCGCCGATACCCTGATGGCTATCCGGAATTCCAATCGTGTTTGCAGATATGTGCCCACTGAACGAGAGCAGAAATAAAAGGGATAAGAAGGCGCGTGCTATTCTAGCGTACATGATGTTCTCATATCGGGTGAAGCCGGAACGGGTAAAAATAGAATGATTCAACTATCCTGTCGCATGGTTTCGGGACGCCGTTGATGCATGACCATTCTGCAGTCTGCGGCAACCGGTCAATGTCTGTTCGAATCTTGACCTGTTTGTGAAATGATTCGGTCGCAATAGGCAATCGCCAGCGCCGATACCAGAAAAGCCAGATGAATGCAGGTTTGCGCAATCAGCGATTTCTCATCGTAAGCGCTCGCGTTGATAAAAGTTTTCAGTAAATGAATCGACGAAATGCCAATAATTGCGGTGGCCAGTTTAACTTTGAGCACTGACGCATTGACGTGCGACAGCCATTCCGGTTGATCGGGATGCGTTTCCAGATTCATGCGTGAGACAAACGTTTCGTAGCCGCCGATGATCACCATGATCAGCAGATTAGAAATCATCACCACATCGATTAAACCCAGCACCACCAGCATGATGGTTGTTTCGGTCAGCCGATCCGGCCGGGTTGTGCCTTCAATCGTCACGACGTCGAGAATATGATCGAGCGATTCTTTTTTACCCATCACGGCGCCAATTAAATCCGTTAATTCTACCCAGAAATGAAACACGTACACGCACTGCGCCAGTACCAGTCCCAGGTATAAGGGTAGCTGTAACCAGCGGGACAGAAACAGGAAATAAGCGATAGCGGGTATACGTTTGGCAGGCGTCGGAGTATTGTTTTGTTGCATGGCTTTTATCGTTTAAAAAGTACGAAAGATTATCATAGCGGCAGATAAAACGAAATTCGGCTTTTCCCGGTTGGCGGCTTTGCAAAGTGAAACAGTGCTTCACGGTCAATCAAAGGTGACGTCATGACGTAGTGTGTGGCTTCGGGGAGCACTATTGACACATGGCCGATTTTTATCTGTACATAACGATTTGCTACACAGTCACACCAATCAAAGCGTTTGTACCCGGATGTCTACCATTGCAAGGCAATCCGTGCTGCATCGGCATGAAGTACAGCCGTTAGTATACCGCTGGCGTTTACAGTGTATGTTTTTGTCTCACTGCGGGTCGTGACCTGTACATGCATTCCGGCGGGCATGCCCAGCACATATAATGTGCGCATGTGTTTTTGTGCTGCAGAATGGCTGGCGTTGATTTCAATTTCACCATGACTGAACGTTTCCGTGAATACAACGATAGTCTGGCCGGTATCTACGCCTTTTGCTTTGGCACCTTTAACAACCAAAGACTGGGCAGCGTCATGACGTGGTTTGCTCAGGCTTGGAGACAATACAATAAGAAATTCATCGCGGATGCGCGGTGCGCCCGGCTGGATTTCGATGCGCCACATACCGATATCAAACCAGGGTTGGAGTGATGCGCCGCTGGAAAAATTTTCACCATCAAGCACGGAATCATCGCCATCCGATTCCACATAGAACTGATAATCCGCACCACCGACCAAGCGGATTTTGGCATCTTCGGGATAAATACGATCAATGCGCAAGTGTCCCGGATCGTTCTGTACAAAAACGACTGTGTCGGAAGTTTCGGAAATGCCGTTGGCAGCTTGCCCTTTTATTACCTGCGCCCGGCTTGCCTGAGGACGGTTTACCGTATGAAGGAGCCATTTCTTGGTGTATGAAGGATCGGTGCTTTCTATGCGGTCGTAAATCAATACCCGGTCTTCGTTTGCGAGATACAACAAGTCGCGTTCAACTTTACGCACTTTGCCGCCGCGTCCCCCTTCATCGCGCTCAGGCGTATTGTATGCCGCGGTCAGATCGGATGAGATATACGTATATTCGCCATCAACTGTATTGAATTGATTGATTTTTCCACCGGCAAAGTAATTGCCGCTGTCCAGATTCTTGACCCAGTCGCTGACATTCTGCACGGCACTGCCCGTGGGTAAAATGATACGTTGTCCGCCGTCAGCTACGTTGTGCTGGAAGAAACGGTTGGGCTGCACTTTTTCATTTGGCCTTAAGATCAAAAGCGCGTTTTTTGCGATTGTGCGGATGGAATAATTGAGACGGTTGGCGCCCGTATAATCGCCATAGACACTGCTGTTAATCGCCAGCGGCGCACCTTTGAATAGAGTGAAGTGGCCTGCGTCGTAGTGGCCATGATGGGTAAATGTGTGGCCGGCCCGGAAGCTGATGAAAGTTGCTGATGGCGACCAGTCTGAACGGATGTAAACCTGATTCATGCCGCCGCGGCCGAATAATTCCGCACGCGGTAATTGTGTGTTAAGAAAGGCCAGACTGGCCGTGTCTTTTTCCAGTGCATTGCTTGACGCCGCAAAGGCAGGGTTGATCAGGGTCGGGTCATTGAATAAGCGTATTCCCCATCGATATCCTGCGTAATAACTTTCTACGCCATGCAGTTGTTGCAGGTACTGCGAATAACCTGAAAAGACAGGATCCTGAGTGATCTGCGCGATGAGATCGATGACGCGCCGTGTTTCATCTTTCAAATCGACACGGGAACCTTCGTCCCCCAGATTTTCGATGCGGTTGTCGGGGCGTGTGGCATAAATATGCCAAAGTCCAATACGTCTCAGCAGCGTCAGAATACGGTCTTTATGCCGTGCATTCACCAGTCCGTTGACGTAAGCGCTTGCTGCCAGGCTAATCACCATTCCGCGATTCTGTATCCAGTAGTTATATCCCTCCGGCCAGGCTTCGGTAATTTCAAGCGCCCGGATCAAATCAAGAAAATGACCTTGCGCGCGCGATACCAGGTTTTGCCGGCGCAGGTCATCGTGGGTATTCAGTGTTATGGCCGTCAGCCATGCCATTGCCGCCAATGAGGCGCGTCCATGCCAGAGCGAAGGAGACGGGTCATCGAGCAGACGTAAATAGTCTTGCAGCGCATGTTCTATTTTGGATTCAATCAATATGCGATCATCCGTGGTAATACCCGGAAAATGTGCAACCAGGTCATAGGCCAGTGCCATTTGCCAGCCATTTCCGTAATCACCGTTGGCGTTCGGTGTCTGCAGCTGGAAGTCTTTAAGCGTCGCTGTCAGCTGTAATGCCGTTTGCGGGTTGCCGCCGCTGACCCAGCATGCTGCGAGCATTAAAATATTCTGTGAAGGCACGCACGGATCAAAATCGTGAATACCCTGTTTCTGGAATAAAGCGATGCGCCTTGCAATCAGATCCGGTTGTCCGTTCCCTGGCCAGTTGGATAGTTCGGGGAGCAATATGCGTGGATAAGCGGTGCGTATCTGTCCATCGAATGTATGATCCGAGAAACGCGCTTTGGGCGCAACGGCTTCTGCCAGCCACGGCATATTGATCGGACTTTTTTCAACGGCTTTTACTAAGAGCTGATTGGGGGTGAGCTGGAAATATTTCAGAGCGGCGATGAGCGCGGCAATAGCAACACAATGCGCGAGTATGCCGACGATGACCAGGTAACTGGTAATGACGCGTTGAATAACATGAAGTTTTTGCATGCGTGAAGCGGATAAAAAATTACTCTGTAAGAAAGAATTACCCATTCATGGGGTACTGTCAATAAGATTGCGATTACTCTGATCTGTTGAAAAAGACATTTGCAGTCAGGAAGCGTTATTCAACTGCTAAAATAGTCGCGTGTCCGGACGTTATCAATAAGCTGTGATAGTAAGAAAGATGACTGTTACAGTAACGTCCGTGATACGGATGCGTGCGCATCCTAGAGCGCATTGAGCGTAATTACAGATTAATAGAACGGTAGACTGGCTGTTTTTCAATGACAAAACGCATTTTAATGATTGCTTATCACTATCCGCCAGTACTTGGCAGCAGCGGAGTTCAGCGTACCCTTAAATTTGCCCGTTATCTGCCGGAATTTGACTGGGACCCTATTATTCTGACAGTTCATCCCAGAGCGTATCCTAATATCGATAATGATCATGTCGATGATCAACAAACAAAGGTTTACCGTGCTTTTGCGCTGGATACTGCCAGGCATTTGTCGCTCATGCAGCGTTATCCCCGTTTGCTGGCATTACCTGACCGTTGGTCTTCCTGGATGTTGGGCGCAATACCGACCGGAATGTATTTAATCAAAAAATATCAACCGGATGTGATTTGGTCAACTTATCCGATCGCTACCGCGCATTTCATTGGCTATTGTCTGCATCGCATGAGCAAGATTCCATGGATCTCCGATTTTAGAGATCCCATGGTGGATCCGGAATTTCCTGCCGAACCATTGTTGCGGCGTACTTATCAATGGATTGACAGAAACGCGGTATATCACAGTCATCGGGTTGTATTAACAACGCCTAATGCCACCAAAGACTATCAATCAAGATATCCGGAGCTTCCTGCGGCAAAGTTTACCTGTATCGAGAATGGCTACGATGAGGAAATTTTCCGTACAATCGAAAAGAAGACCAGCCTCGGCACCGAAACCAGAGATCAACGATTTGTTCTACTGCATAGCGGGATTATTTATAGTTCCGAGCGGGATCCGATTCAGTTTTTCGAGGCTTTGTCACTGTTACTCCAGCAGAAACTAATAGGCAACGATGATTTAAAAGTGGTGTTGCGCGCTACCTTTAATGATGACTATATTACAGGCCTGATTAAGCAGTACCAGCTGGAATCCATTGTTTTTTTAGAGCCGCCCATCAGCTACGAGGATGCTTTATCGGAAATGCTGACTGTCGATGGATTGCTGATTATTCAGGCGGCCAACTGCAATAGTCAGATTCCGGCGAAGCTTTATGAATATTTGCGTGCACGCCGGCCGATTCTGGCGCTGACCGATGCAAATGGCGATACAGCGATGAAGTTGGCTGATTTGGGTATCAATACTATCGCACAGCTGGATTCAAAAGAGGATATTGCGCAGAAATTGCTTCAGTTTATTCAAGCCGGCAAAACACAGTCGGCACAGTTTGTGCCCATGGAAAAGATCATGCTCAATTCAAGAAGCGCCCGGGCAAAAGAACTGGCGGCGTTGTTGAACACGGTGACCCATTCGGAGCAGCCATGAAAGCAAGTATGCTCATTGTGATTCCTTTACTGGTATTCTTTTCAGTCTGGTTCCCGGAAATAGCCCATTACCATGTCAAAACAGTTTCTGTTTCAAATGAGGAAATCGAAGCGCTAAAAAGTACCCCGTCAGATGCAGTCATGCAGGAATTAACGGCGCTGAGTTTAGGCCTTAGCGTTGATGTGTCTGATAGCCAGTTGGTCCGTCTGGCTGATATGATCCTGGAAGGCAAATTGTCCTTGCCGGGGTATGATACTGTTTTAATTCATTTGCCTTTCGATTCCGGAGACCTGGATCAGGGGCTGCCCACCTGGCAGTTAATGTTTGCGAGTCTTGTGGCACCTGAAATACTGATTGAAGCGTATCACATAACCCGGAAAAAGCGGTATTTTGATCTGGCGCGTGAAATGATCCTGGCATGGGCGGAGTACGAAAAAAGCAAATGGCTGCCGACAGGATTTCTTTGGAATGATCATGCCATTGCAGCCCGGGCGACAGTTTTGAGTAAATTCTGGCGTATTTATCGCGCATATGATGACTTTAAGCTCGATGAGGCGCGACTGGTATTGCAATTCGTTTTCCGGAATGGCGAGATGCTTGCCAAAGCTGAGCATTTTACTGCGGCAACAAATCATGGGGTTATGCAAAATGTGGCGTTGTTAAATATTGCCACCGTTTTTCCTGTATTGCCACAGGCAAAGAAATACCTCCAGATTGCATATGAGAGATTGCAGGATCAAATGGCGTTCTATATCAACGACGAAGGCGTCGTACTTGAGCACTCAGCAGGTTATCATGAGCTGGGTGTTATTTTAATTGGAAAGGCGCTGCAGTATCTTGCTTTAAATGGAATAACACCACCGACAGACTGGATTGAGAAACACGAAAAAGGAAAACGCTTTTTAGCCAAGATCAGACGTCCGGACGAAACATTACCATTGTTTGGCAATACACTGAGCAAATCATTGTATGCAGAGCCGTTGCGTATTTCTGTAAATGACATGCGTGAAACACTCTATCCTGTCTCAGGATTCAGCGTCTGGTGGCTTGCTTACGAGCAAGCCTTGTCACGATATCCTTATAGCCAGACCATACTGGCATGGTCGCATTTTCCCGGTCATGGACATAAGTTAGCCGACGAAATGAGCGTGTTGATTTGGGCGGATGGGCAGGACTGGATAACCAATACGGGTTATTGGCCGTACGGTATATTGGGTCGTGAGCAGGTCAATTCATGGGAAGGATCAAATGCTCCCCATCTTGTGGGCGAATCAAAAAATAGTTCACGTAAAACGCATGTATTGGGCTACCATACTGATCATGATTTGGCAATCAGTCACTTACGCAGAACAGGACCGGATGGTTATGTTGCTGAAAGACAAGTGATACAGGCAGCAGCGGATTTGTGGATCGTCATTGATTATACGACTGATCTATTGCCTAGAAATACCACCACGACCTGGACATTTGCAAGCGACCTGATAACTGAAAATGGAAACTGGCCAGGGCAAATCATTGTAAGCAAACCTGCGTTCCCATGTATGTCTGCCTCTTATACCGGTTCTGAAGAAACACTTCCCAAACGATATAAAGCCAGCACAGAACCGTTTGCCGGATGGGTTGTTGCGGAAAATAATCAACCCAAGGCGGCGCAATCAGTGATCATTGAGCATTCCTCAAATAATTCCTGGTCAATGGCGGTTTTTTTATTGGGAAGAGACTGCAAGGAAAAAATGATTGATCAACCCAGAATGATTCATTGGGGTAGTCCTGAATCATGGGATCTGGTATTAAATATGCAGGGCGGTGAAATCAAATTTGAACGCAGGGGTAGCTCGTTTTCGGTACTGAATGCTGCGAATAATGTGCGCACGGTTGAGTTGGCACCTTTGGATCCCGCTGAAGTAACCAGGGCACAAAATAAAATCACCAGTGTTTTTGACAAGGTTACCGAGAAATATCCGAGATACAATCCGGATTTGATTTTTTATCGGATAAAAATAAGCTATGTGTTATTTGCTGTGTTAGTTGCCCAGATTCTGTTTTTCTTCCTGTATACAAAAGCGAAATTGCCCTTCAGAAGTCATGTGCAAATCCTAAGCAGCGTTTTATGGGTCGTGCTCGGAAGTTATTTGTATTTTGTTTATTTTAAAACTTGAAGGGCATGCATTACTTGCGTTTGAAATAATGATGATACCTAACTTTGTATTGATAGTAGAGCGGGAAATAGGATTAAAGAAAAATACCGTTTTGTTCGTACAAAAGGTTTTCGTGTATGAATTTCCTTACCCCGGAGCATAATCTTTGAGAGACTTGCTGGTTACCCTCATTGTTTTTGGTGCACTGCCCTTTATTCTGACGCGCACACATCTAGGCATTCTCCTATGGTCATGGATCGGCTATATGAGTCCACATCGGTTAGGTTGGGGGTTTGCATTTAATTTTCCTTTTGCGCAAGTTATAGCACTTGCTACTTTCTGTTCACTGATTTTTTCCAAAAAAAAGTTGGAGTTTTTTTGGTCACCGATCCTTGGATGTTTGCTTTTTTTTAATGTCTGGATGATCATCACAACCTACTTCTCGTTACAACCTGATAGTTCATGGCCACAATTAGAAAAAATATTGAAGATACAATTGATTATCTTCTTGACGTTATGGGCTATGGGAGAACGGGAAAAAATCCACAGTCTGATATGGGTTATTGTTATATCAATCGGGTTTTATGGCGTTAAAGGTGGTTTTTTTACCGTTACATCAGGTGGCGGATCGCATGTACTTGGTCCTATGGGAAGTTTTATTAGCGGCAATACGGAAATTGGTTTGGCGCTTGTAATGGTTTTGCCGTTAGTTTGGTATTTGTATCTTAATGCGCATAAAGTCTGGATACGGTATGCTTTACTGGGTTCCATGTTTTTCATTGCGATTGGAATATTGGGAACACAGTCGCGTGGTGCGCTTCTGGCGATCGTGGCAGTATCTTCTTTTTTATGGCTAAAGAGCAGGAAAAAAGGATTACTATTTTTCGCACTGCTATTTTTTGCGCCTTTCTTTTACATGTTTATGCCGGAATCCTGGCACGAGCGCATGCAAACCATATCCGATTATAAAGCTGACAGTTCTGCAATGGGAAGAATTGAAGCTTGGGAATTCGCTATTCGAATTGCTTCAGCACGCTTACTGGGGGGTGGTTTTGAAAGTTTCACTGCTGAAAACTATTTACGTTTTGCACCAAATCTTTATGATCCGATTACAGGAAAGTTTCAGGATGCGCACAGTATTTATTTTGAGGTTTTAGGTGAACATGGTTTTATCGGATTACTGGCATTCCTGATGCTATTTTTTCTGGCCTGGAAAACTGCCAATAAAATAATTAAGCTGACAAAATCCTCCGTTGAACAAAAATGGGCTCACGATCTGGCGTCCATGATACAGGTATCGATTGTCGGCTATGGCGTCGGTGGCGCTTTTCTTGGTCTGGCTTACTTTGATCTTTTTTATCATCTTGTCGTCATTCTGGCTTTGGTACTGCGCATTATCGAAAAACCACCTGTCGTAGTGAAACCAAAACTTGATACAACTCAGCGTTATGCAAATACAGGGTAGGAATGTGTGTACGTGTTAGTCAGTATTAATGAATGTGCTTTTGTGGTTATGAGGAACAATAGTCAGAAATTTTGACATATTGAGATACGGTCAGATTTTCTGCACGCTGGCTCGCATCGATATCCAGACGACTCAATTCTTCACTCGCAAGATACGCCGATAGTGTATTGCGCAACGTTTTGCGTCTTTGCGAGAATGCCGCAGTGACGATTCGGGAAAACATGGCTTCATTGCTGGCAGCAGGTGCATCCTTCCCAAGCGGACGCATATAAACGATAGCGGATTCCACCTTGGGAATGGGGCGGAAAGATTCAGCCGGAACGATAAAGATCTGTTCCATTGCAAAACGATACTGCAGCATGACGGACAGACGGCCATAGTTGGGTGTCGAAGGCCTGGCCACCATGCGTTCGACAACTTCCTTTTGCAGCATGAAATGCATATCCTGAACGTATGCGGAGAACTGGCCGAGATGAAAAAGCAACGGTGTTGATATGTTATACGGCAGATTGCCTACGATACGTTGATTGCCGCCTAAAACTGAAAAGTCAAACTTCAATGCATCGATTGAATGAATGGTGAGTTTGTCCTGAGAGAAGTTACGCTGTAATTTCTCAACGATATCCCGGTCTATTTCGATCACCGTAAGGTGGTTGAGAATCCGATGCAAGGGCGTTGTGAGCGCACCAAACCCGGGCCCGATCTCGACAAGATTATCATCAGGTTTCGGGTGTATTGTACTGATGATGGAAGAAATAATCTGACGGTCTATCAGAAAATTCTGGCCGAAACGTTTTCGGGCCCTATGGCGGGTATCAGTTATCATTATCGATAGCATGTTGCGTTCCGGACAATCTTGTATTTTTTACAAGCGCAATCGCTGTCTGAATCGCGGTGAACAGGCTTCCTGCATCAGCTTTTCCGGTTCCGGCCAGATCCAATGCAGTTCCATGATCAACAGAAGTGCGGATGATCGGCAAGCCAAGGGTGATATTGACACCTGCACCAAAACTGGCGTGTTTCAATACCGGTAAACCTTGGTCATGAAACATGGTGAATATGCAGTCATACTGTGCAAGCTGCGGTGGATTGAACAGGGTGTCTGCCGGTAGCGGGCCGCTCAGTTGCATGCCTTCGTTGCGCAGTTTATTCAGTACGGGAATGATGATGTCAATTTCCTCACGGCCTAAGTGGCCTGATTCACCGGCGTGCGGATTCAGTCCGGTGACGGCTATTCTGGGGTGTGATAGTGCAAAACGGACACTTAAATCACGATAAGTGATGCGTAATTTATTCTCCAGGCTTTCAGCGGTAATGGCGGCGGCCACCGCTTTGAGCGGTAAATGTGTTGTTGCCAGTGCAACACGCATTCCGCCGCCGACAAGCATCATAACAACCTGACTGTGCGTGAGTTCCGCCAGATATTCGGTATGCCCGGTGAATGCGATGCCGGCATCGTTGATGATCCCTTTATGTACCGGTGCAGTCACAATGGCGTCATAGCGTTTTTCACAACAACCGGTGACCGCCTGCTGCAGCATGGTTATAACGTATGCGGCATTGGTGGGATTTAAAACGCCTGCAACGGTCTTCTGGGCCAGCGGTATATGGGAAACGTACAGGTGTCCCGGATGATGCCGCTCTGGCGGGATTGTGTCGATATCGACAAGCTGTACCGACAGTTGCAATGCCTCGGCACGTGTTTTCAGTAAGTCGTAATCGGCAAATAAAACCAGTCTGCATTCGAGCGGTTGCTGCGCGATCTGAAGACAGATATCCGGGCCGATGCCGGCAGGTTCACCGGTGGTTATGGCAAGCGTCGGGAGGGATTCAATAATCATTCAGACATCTTCGGTAAGGTACTCGACATACGCCTGATCGCGCAATTGGCGCAGCATTTCCTGGATGACGACTTCAGCTTTTCGTGAACGGATAGCCTGCCGGGCATTATCACGCTGGTGTTCATCACTGACGTCCTGTGTACGGCGTTCAACAACCTGAATTAAATGCCAGCCAAACTGCGTTTTTACCGGTTCGCTGATCTGGCCGGGTAGTAGTGTATTCATGGCCTGTTCAAACGGCGGGACGGTGTTGCCGGGCGACAGCCAGCCTAAATCGCCACCCGATGAAGCACTTCCATCTTCAGAATAAAGCTTGGCGAGTTCGGCAAAATTTTCACCGTTGTTGATCCGTCTTTTTAGCGCGATAATCTGTTCCTTTGCATCATTTTCAGAGGTTAATTCGCTGACCTTGATAAGAATATGGCGTGCGCGTGTCTGATCGATGATGACCGATCTGTTTTCCACTTTGCGGCGGTCAATTAATTTAAAAATATGAAATCCATTCGGGCTTTGTACTACCGGTGTGATTTCACCGATTTCCAGCGGCGAGAGCAGTTGGGCAAATGTGGGACCCATCTGCGTAATGGGGCGCCAATCGAGAATACCGCCGTTCATGGCGTCGGGCGCTTCAGAAAATTCTGCGGCAACATGAGAAAAATCCGCGCCATCGTTTAATTTTTCAAGCGCTTCTTCTGCACGCCGGCTTTTCTCGAGGGTCTTCAGATTATCCATATGCTCTGTTACTGTGATGAAAATATGCGCCAGTAAATATTCATCACTGCCGGTCGCGGATGTTTCCTGGGTGCGTAGATAATTGTCGACTTCTCCTTCAGTGACATTGACTTGACTACTGATCTGGCGCTCCTTTAATCTGACCATGATCATTTCATCGCGGATATCCTGCCGGAATTTGTTATAACTGATGCCGTCCTGTTCCAGGACAGCGTAGAATTCCTGGAGCGTCAGTTGATTTTCTTCGGCAATACGGCGAATGGTTTCATCAAGTTCGCTATCGCTGACCGACATGCCGATTTCTTTGGCATGCTGAAGTTGTATCGATTTTATGATAAGTGTTTCGAGCACCTGAGTTTGCAGGGAGTCCAGTTCGGGCGGCTCTATGCCTTGCTGGAGCAGGTTTCTTTTTGCAGTGGTAACCGCGTTGTCCAGTTCATTCAGCGTGATCACTTCTTCATTGACGATGGCTACAATCTGATCCAGCAAGGCTTTTCTACCTGACTGAAGCAACGGCTGCGTAATCGTGTTGTGTGTATCCGGAGTTACGTTATCGGTGTCAATGGTCTCGAAGGCTTCGTTTTCCGAGGTAGGCCCGGTTAATTCTGCAATCAAGGTTGATGAAAACAATAACAAAAATCCGGTAAGCAGGCTGAGGTAGATTTTTTCTGACATTGATACAAGGAAAGTTAGTAAATGCTGGTATAACCCGGGATACTCTGCTGCAGGACGCGCAACGGATTAGAGCCGATATTCATCAGACCGTTTAATTCGAGCTGAACAAATACCGCTGTCGTCGTATTTTGCGTTGCGGTAGTCAGTTTCTGTACGACAGCGCGTAATTTGTAGCAGCAGGAAATGTATTCAAATCCTGCCAGACCCGCCAGTAACCGATCGTCCTGCAGTGAATAATTTATGCGAGCCACCGTATGCCAGTTGGCAAAGAAAGGCCATTGAATCGAAGTATCAACCTGTTTAATGGCTGTATCGAGCTGATTAATCAGTATATCGCCACGGTCCCGTACATCTCGTGTATACCGGTAACCCAGGTTGAATACTTTGCCGGGTTCGGGCTGATAACTGATGCCGGCACGGATTTTTTCAGTGTTAAGCGCGTGTTCATCAATTTGTATGTTCACATCCGTACTGATGGTGCGTGTCAGACGGCCTGCCAGTGCCGCAATAAAATCGACATTGCTGCCGGTAATTTGAGAATTGAGAATGACCTGCCGGTTGTCAAACCGGAATTGCTGGCCAACAGCCACGCGCAATCGTTCAATACCGGTTGCGGGTTCAAGCAGGCGTGATGTCAGCGCCAGCGTGATCCGATTGGCATCGTTAATGCGGTCGCTGCCCGTAAAACGGTTTTCCGTTAATATTTGTGCAAAACTGAAGTCGGATTCAGCCGAATCGAAGTTAGGCAAAAAGCTTTGATCGACGTAAGGAATGTACACATAGAAGGCCCGTGGCTCAAGCGTCTGTATGTAACCGGTACTGCCAATATTTATATTCCGGTCGAAGATGACACCACTGTCCAGACTGACAATCGGCACCAGACGATCCGGATTGTTACCCTTATTGCCCACATCCATCGATAGATCGTAATTCGTATAATGCAGTCCGAATTTGGGTGTCAGAAAACCATAGGAATTGCGCAACGGTACGCTGACCGTAGGAAAAAAAGTAAAGCGCTGCCCCTCGATGAATGTCTGATGTGAAAAATTGGTCCAGCTTGTGTCCAGACTGAAATCCATACCCGCGACATTGCGCCTGATTGCGTTCATGGTCAGATGCGGCAGGCGTTTATAAGGCGAAATGGTCAATAAATTAGCGTTCAGGGCGGCAAATGGATCCTGCAATGTCTGGAATTGTTGCGCAACAGCCGAAAAACTCAACACACCGTCATAGCCCAGAGCGCCATGATAATACAGACCGGCCTGTTGCAATAAGTTGGTCAGACTGGTTTGTGACAGATTGTTGGACAAATCCCGCAGGAATCGATTATCGGATACGCGATTATAATCGAACTGGCCGCGCCAGCCATGCCCGAAATACTGGGCATGCTGGAATGCAACGCCATAACGTGTTTTATGTGAATCGAAGTCATCGGGCAGTACATCGGATAACAGCCGGCCATGGACATTATGGCCGATATAGCGCATTTCATTACTCAGCATGAATCCGCGTTTCGACATCACACGCGGCGCAATGGTCGCGTCAATGTTCGGTGCTATATTGATATAGAACGGAATGGCCAGATCGGCACCACTGCGCGCGGTATGTCCGACTATCGGCGCCAGAAAGCCTGTCTTGCGCTTGTCGGTATAGGAAAAATCCAACCAGGGCGTATACAGAATGGGTATGCGCTTGAAATGTATGCTGACGTTGCGTGCGACGCCTGTTTCTGTGACGCTGTCAATTTTCAGGTCTTTGGCTTGAATAAACCAGTCTTCCTGATCGATCGGGCAGGTGGTATAACTGCCGCCTTTCAAACGGTATTGGTTGTTACCTTCAAAAAACAGTTGTTCACCGCTGCCGCGGCCGTCGTTCTTTTTTAGGGTATAGCGCGGTTCGGATAGAAAACCGATTTCCGTGTCCAGATTCAGCTTGAGATAATCACCTTCAATAATGTCTTTTGTTCGGTCCAGTCGGAGATTGCCCGTGATCTCGGTTTCATTCGTCGCTTTGAAATATTTCATGCGGTCGGCTGTCAGCGTATTATCGCCGTAGCACAGTTTTGCATTGCCAATCGCTTCCATTTCCTGTTCATAAATCCCTTCGACACGATCAGCCTCAATGGTGACCTGTTTATGGTGCGGTTTTTCAGAAATGGTTTCCGGCGATGTCTCTTCCGGTAATACCACTTTATGGAGTGTTGCGGGTTTTTCGCGAGGTCTGATAATGTCGCTTTCTGCCATAAGCAGTGGCGAAATGCAACAAATCATCAGAATGAGCAGATTACAGGCAGCGTCTCTTTTCTGTTTATTCATGCTTCGCTCATGCGCGTGTGACGTAGTTTTCAATCCTGCGAACCGCCAGTCAGTTTTCAAACGTTATTAATTCCGAGTATGCATCTTGTTTTTGAATACAATTACAGGCCTGATATGAGGATTGCAGTCACAGTGCGCCATAAGAATCCAACCCTGAATTATATATAAAATAAGGTAGGTCAGCCTAGCATAAGGTTGCTTTTCCCACAATCGATTCACGCAAGAATCCATGGGTTGGATCCAGACAGGCTTTAGAACCTGTTCAAGATCTCACTGAAGGGCGCATTGCTGCGTTAAAATCGAA
>CAZTCY010000011.1:0-51681 GCA_964612715.1 uncultured Nitrosomonas sp.
GTTCGCTGCGCTTTGCTTGCGTCGTTCAATTTTGCCTTGCACTGTACCCCTTGATTGAGATCTTGAACAGGTTCTTAGTATATTGATTATGGTTATAGCGGGAATAATTTTTGTAGATTCCAGGCTATATTCAAGCAATTTCTAAACAAGTATTTCTAACGGTTTCGGGTGGCTGAGGAAAGAAGTGGGGCTGGCGGTCAGGCCATATGCGCCTGATTGCAGAACAACAACCAGATCGTTCTCATCAGCTTGGGCCATTTCCAATTGATCAGCCAAAAAATCCAGTGGTGTACATAACGGGCCAACCACTGAAACGATTTCCCTTTTGTTGCCTGTTACCTTATTGCCGATAACGACCGGATAATTTTTTCGAATGACCTGGCCGAAATTGCCTGAAGCTGCAAGATGATGATGCAGTCCGCCATCCGTTATTAAAAAAGTTCTTTCTCTCGAATTTTTGCGTTCCAGAACACGGCAGACATAAATACCTGCTTCGGCGACGATATAACGGCCAAGTTCAATGACGACATCAACCGTAGGTAAATGCCGTTTGATAGTCGGTAGCAGGCGATCCAGATTATCGCCGACAGCATTAATGTCAAGCGCTTTTTCACCTGGAAAATAGGGGATGCCGAATCCTCCGCCAATATTTAATATACGAATGGGGGCAGGTGCTTTCTCAGCGAGTTGCAGACTGAGCTGTATTGTTTTTTCGTGCGCTTCCAGTATGGCTTCTGCTTTTAAATTTTGAGATCCGCTGAAAATATGAAATCCCAAAAAATTCAGATTCAGTTTATTCAAGCGGCCTAACAAGGCAGGTACACGTTCAGCGTCGATGCCAAACTGTTTGGGACCGCCACTCATTTTCATTCCGGCTGCTTTTAACTCAAAATCCGGGTTGACGCGCACAGCAACATTCGGCTGAATTCCCAGATGTTCCCCTATTTCGGCAATGCGTTGCATTTCCTGTTCTGATTCCATATTCAGAACGATACCAGCAGAAATTGCGCAAGACAACTCATGGTGTGTTTTTCCGGGGCCTGCAAAACTGATGCGCCCGGCGGGCATGGTGGTATCAAGTGCAACGTGCATTTCACCAACAGAAGCAACGTCAATACCATCAACCAGACCGGCCAAATGTTGTACTACGGCTGGCATAGGATTGGCTTTCATCGCATAGTGCAAATGAATGTCGCTGGGCAGTGCGTTGCGCAGTAATGTGACCCGGTCAGTGATTTTTTTCCGGTCATACGCATAAAAAGGTGTCTGGCCGACGCGTTGAGCCAGGCGGGTAAGTGGAATGCCCCCTATAATTAAGCAATCCTCATGAATCGGAAATTGATTGAGTGTGGCATGTTTTGGCGGGTTGCTGGTCATGCGGAATGTTCTGTAAAGATATGTTGCATTTCCTGAAAAAGTGTTTTCCTGTCTATTTTGCCATTCGGGCTGCGCGGTAAATGACCTGGACGTATGTCGATATGACTGGGTAACATGAAAGCTGGCAATTGACGTTTACACGCCATTAACAAGTCTTCTGCCTCGAGTTTTTCGTCCCTGCGCGGTGTGGCGATGACTAATATGGCCTGACCGAGTACCGGGTGGGGTACGCCTATTGCGGCTGCTTCACCAACGATTCCGGTGGCATAAACAACTTCTTCAATTTCGGTCGGACTGACGCGATATCCTGAAGTCTTGATCATTTCGTCGCGCCGCCCGATAAAGTATAGAAAACCTTCATCATCCATGCGTACGGTATCACCCGACCATACAGCAAGCTCGGGAATAGTTAAACCATGTTGTTTTGAAATAATCGGTTTGAAACAGGCGGCGGTTTTTTCCGGATCATTCCAGTACCCTAGGGATACCAGTGCGCCACGATGTACCAGTTCTCCAGGTTCACCTGGCACGCACGGCGAACCATCTTCGCGCAAAACCAGAATTTCAGCGTTTGGAATAGCCTTTCCAATGGAATCCGGGCGTTTATCAATTTCACCGGGCGGCAGATAAGTCGACCGAAATGCTTCCGTCAATCCATACATCAGGAATATCTGCGTATCGGGCAAAGCATTACGGAGCTGATCAAGTGTGGCGCGTGGCATTGCGCCGCCAGAGTTGGTGATATATTTCAGAGATTTGACGTTATTCCAATTCAACTGAGCCAATTGAATCCAGAGCGGCGGTACGGCTGCAAGTCCGGTGATATTTTCCTTTTCGATATTGCGGATAATATCTCTGGGTAACAAATAATTCATCAGAACATTGGCGGCACCGACATGAAACGCAGTGGTTAATTGACTAAGGCCATAATCAAAACTGAGTGGCAGTACTGAAAGAATACGATCTTCAGGCTGGTTGCGCAGGTACTTCGAAACACTTTTCGCGCCTGCAATGACATTGCGGTGAGAGAGTACGACCCCTTTGGGTTTGCCGGTACTGCCGGAGGTATACAGGATAGCGGCCATATCGCTGTCAATAACGCGGAAGGGCTTCTGATCGGACTCGGCGGTAAGACAATCATCCCAGGTTAACAGGTTAAGTCCTTGAACCTGGGGCATATCTTCAGTAATATCGACTATAATGATCGAATGAAGATCGTGACAAGCGGGTAACGCATCAGCAAGCAGTTTGTATCGTTCTGCTGAAGTTACTAAAACCCTGACATTACAGTCTGTCATGATATACCTGACCTGGTCTGGTTTTAGCAGCGGGTTTATGGGTACAAAAACGCCGCCAGCAGCATTCGCAGCAAACAACGCAATGACAGTTTCTATACGCTTTTCAAGGTAGACCGCGACGCGTTCATGATTCGATAATCCTGCTGCCAGAAGACCCTTTGCGCAACGTTCGACTTCATGAGCAATTTCACCATAGCTTTTTATTTGCCCCTGGTAGGAGAGTGCATCTGCTTGAGACGATCGGTTTGCAGAATGATAAATCAAGTCATGTACTAAATTAACCACCTGTTTTGTCCACTTTGAGAAAAGGTATAATCAATCCGTATCCTAACGCTTTAACAGTTAAGAGTCTATGGTAAGCTTACTTCAATCCACACCGATTCATTAAATCGTAGAGTGTGGGACGACTGATGCCGAGCAGTTTCGCTGCGTGTGCGACATTGCCATCAACCCTTGCCAGCGCTTTGATGACCGCCTTGCATTCTTCCTGTTCACGCAGAGTTTTTAAGTTAAGCGATTCCATATCATCATTTTCCACCTGCAATCCCAAATCCTGAGGTGTAATGACAGAATCTTCAGCCATAATAACCGCACGCTTGATGCAATTTTCTATTTCGCGCACATTTCCTGACCATTGATTTTTTTCGATGGCTGTTAATGCTTCCTGGCTGAAATTTAGGGTTCCTTTTCCCTCTTTTATGCAAAACTTGTTTTTAAAGTGGTGCGCCAATAATATTGCATCACCGATTCGTTTTCTGAGTGGTGGAATCGAAATGACAATTTCACTGAGTCGATAGTAGAGATCTTCGCGGAATTGTCCTCGTTTCATCAGTTCATCGAGATTTTGATGTGTCGCGCAAACAATACGTACATCAACCGGAATTTCCGTCCGCCCGCCAATACGTTCAATAACTCTTTCTTGTAAAAATCGAAGCAATTTCGCTTGTAACTGAAAAGGTAAATCACCTACTTCATCTAGAAAGAAGGTGCCGCCGTCAGCCAGTTCTATTTTTCCGGGAGTTTGTTTTGCGGCCCCTGTGAAAGCGCCTTTTTCATGTCCAAATAATTCACTTTCCAATAGTGTTTCGGGGATAGCCGCGCAATTGATAGCGATAAAACGTTTGTCTTTACGATTACTCAGATTGTGCAATGCTTTTGCTAAAACCTCTTTACCTGTCCCGCTTTCGCCTAAAAGCATGACGGTGACATCAGACGGCGCGACTTTCTCTGTAATGCGACATGCTTTCAACAATTCAGAGTCCCGTGTTATCAAACCATCGATAGGCGAATGGCTTGGTGTCAGACTCAGTTGTTTGTTTTCCTGTTGAATGGCGTGTAAATAAAATGCTCTTTGGACGACGAGTTTCAGCATTTCGGGATCGAAAGGCTTTTGTTGGAAATCATAGGCGCCTATTTCAATGGCTTTTAGTGCATTGGCGTGGTCCTGATTTCCTGTCAGCACAATAATTTTTGTATCGGAAGTCAGTGCAAGAATCTGTTTTAATGTTGCAAGTCCTTCGGATGCGCCATCCTGATCGGGTGGTAAGCCAAGATCCATGGTAATTACAGCAGGTTCGTAGCGTCTTACCATAGCCAGCGCACTTTCACGATCAGAGGCTACTGAGACAGCATATTGATCGAAAGTCCAGCGTAATTGCTTTTGTAAACCCAGATCATCTTCAATAATCAGTAATCTTTTTTTTCCCCGACTTTCCGTCATAGTGTAGGCCTATACGTATACTTAAATCGATATGCGGCATATTTTGTTATTATACATATGCCGATCTTGTTAAAAAAACAATGTAGTATCATTAACGATCCCCGTTGTTTTTTCTTGAATTCAGTTTAAAAAAGATTAACGGATTAATGTCGCAAGGTGTGCGGGAATCATGCATCCTCAGTGGTCAGGCGGGCAATACAGCAGCGTCTGTATGGGGTGGGATATGTTGTTTTAAATGAATAAAAAAAGTCGTCCCGACTGATTCCCGGGTGGTTACTTCCAATTTACCGCCAAGCTCCTGGATATATTCCATGCTTTCAAAAACACCGATACCCATACCTGCTGATTTTGTAGACTCAAAAGGTTTGAAAAGCCTTTTCTGGACAAACTCTTCGCTCATTCCATGCCCGGTATCCTGCACTTCAATAACAGCCTGAGAATGTTCGGAATATAAGCGGATCCTGACTGAGCCATCTTTGGGCGTGGCTTCAATGGCATTCTGAACAATGTGGCTTATGACACGGCTCAACCGCGTTTTGTCGGCTGAGACAAGTATTTCATCATGATACTGTTCAAGAACAGGTCTGGGTTCAAAAATGGATTTACTCTCAATAACTTGTTTCAGCAGCTGATTCAAGGAAATGAGATCAGTTTTATCCAATGTGTTGCCTTTACTGAGTTTTTCCAGCAAGCGTTTCATTTTTCCTACTGAAAGATTAACAGTTTGGATCATGTCTTCCTGAAATTCGGGATTATGCTTATGTTTATCAGCATTCGACAATAACAGGGAAAGCTGGAAAATCAGATTCTTTAAATCATGAACGACAAAGGTGGACATGCGGTTAAACGATTCAAATTGTCGTGCAATCATCAGTGCCTGCGATGCTTCTTCCTGTGCGAGGTAGCTCACGGCCTGCTTGCCGGCGATTTTTAACAGATCACGTATTTCCCAGTTAAGTTTTATGGCACTTCTGGGTTTGAGCAGAATCACAAAACCAAATAATTTGCTATGCAGAATCAGCGGCACAACAAACCGGATTTCCGGGGTATTTTGTAACCAATCCGGAATAGCTAAAGGCGCGTAAAGCGCGGGACTTTTCTGATATTCTTTCAGATCAATAACCCACTCTTTTTTGTCCAGAAAACTACAAAGTGGGCTATCGGCCTCTATTGTTTCTTTGATAGGAGGCATGTTCAAGTGGTGCGCGAGCGTATATTGGTCTGTCTCATGCATAATCCATAAACTGCCTCCCGGACTTTCGACCAATTGTGCCAGAGATTGGATGACACGCCCTTTTAATTCGCCCTTATCTTCTGACAAAGTAGCGGTGAAACGCAGCCATTCTTCACGGTAATCATAGTTGTAACTGTAAAAATGTTTGCTGATAAAGACTTTCAGCCAAGAGCGAATGGTGCCTGAGAATAAAATCCCGATAAGCAATAGGATAGCACCAAACAAAAAACTCATTTGCAATACGATGCCCCAGCTTTCGCCGGAAAAACGCAGGTAATAGCCAACACCGGCCATAATAAGCAGGTAAGCGGCAGTGCCAAACAAGGCCGCGCTGTAAAAAATAATCTGCCGTGAAACTGAAATGCCTACAGCCCATTGTGGATTACGTGCAGCTGAAACGGCTATAAATGGAACAACCAGCGCGTTAATGATGCCTCTGGCATTCCAGAGTTCGATATTGATGTTTCTGAATAACAGCGCATCACTGTATAAATAAAAATCGTAGATAAATATTGCACCAATGCCTAGACAAATAAACTTGATTCCCCAGCGTTTTTCGACAGGTGAGTTGCGATAGAATTGTTCTACAAGTGTGATACCGATAATTGCAATGATGACATTACCAACAATACCGGCTAGTGTTGTTGTCGGTGAGCCTGGAAATAGAGCATCGCCGCGATATACAAACAGCGTGTAAAAAATCAGTAAAAAATAAACAGATGTGATTGCGATAACTGAGATTCTGATTTTAGGAATCAGTGTGTTGTTTTGCTTTTGTCGAAAGGGACCGATGAGTGCAATGAGAAATGCCGACCATCCTGCGCTGCGCAGGATTTCAAGCAGATTTGTTAAGGCGGTGAATGAGGGATTCCAGCTGATGCTCATGACAATAGTGAAAGCCCATACGGATGATAGCAAACATGCAACTGCTAATATCATGCCATAGAGACGACCGCGCCAGCTGGTAATTAAAAGAACAAATAGAAAAAAGAAAGCCAGAGCCGCTATTGAATAACTTATCGTTGCTATGTCGGTCCACATCGTTATTTTATACGCTTCTGATATGGTTTATTATCTGCTGCCTTTTCGCAGCAATACTACTTCAACAGTCAGAATGAGAATAACTAAATCAAGGAATAAACTGTGATTTTTGACGTAATATAAATCATACTGTAATTTTTCAATCGCATCTTTAATGGATGATCCATAGGGATAGCGTACTTGAGCCCATCCGGTTATACCGGGTTTAATGCTGTGTCTGACGTTGTAGTAAGGCACTTGCGCGGTGAGCATGTCAACAAAATAAGGACGTTCCGGACGAGGACCGACAAAACTCATTTCATTTTTTAAGACATTGACAATTTGGGGCAATTCATCAATGCGCAGCTTACGTATGAAATTTCCAATTTTTGTAATACGCGGGTCATCGGAAGCCGCCCATTGCGGTTTTCTATCTTTCTCGGCATTTTTCAACATGCTCCGGAATTTCAGAACCATAAAAGTTTCCCCATTTTTCCCGACTCTTTCTTGCCGGTAAAAAATAGGGAAACCGTCCTCCAGTAAAATCAGCAGCGCTGTAATCAGCATCACCGGTAGCGTTACCAGCAGTAGAATGATACTCGCCAGAACATCAAAAACGCGTTTTATCAGTGACCGTAAAAAACTTTGGTCAAAACCGCCACCAAAAACCAGCCAGCTTGGATAGAGTGAATCCATGCGTATATAACCGCGCTCTCTTTCAAAAAATGTGGCAATATCGGTGACGCGTGTACCGTGCATTTTGCATTCTAATAATTCTTGAATTGGGAAATAGCCCCCTCTTCTTTCTTGAGGTGCAATAATCATTTCGTCGACCTTATATTTCTGTGCGAGTGAATACAGGGATTGTTTTTCTGTTATAACCAATGAGACAGGGACATGGCACTCTTCACCGGGATATTGAATAAAGCCAACAATTCTGGGCTGCTGATGTTCCAGATAGTTATCATCCTGGTAAAAAAGCTCATTGGCGTTTTTTCCAGTTCCCAGCACCAAAGTGCGTGGCTTCAGAATTGAGGAATTGAACCATTTATACAGGATGAATCTGAAAGTTAGTATTTCAAGAAATACCAAGATCATGACGGTGAGTAGCGCTCCACGACCAATATAGGTTTGTGGAAAAATATAGAAAATCAGTATCAGCAATCCAAAGCATAATGCTGAAGATGGCATGAGGCGGAATAACGTCGTATTGATACTACGGCTCAGATTGGAGTGATACATACCCATGACTGCCATGCTGAACATCATGACCAGCGTAAAGACCAGCGCGTTGGTAAGTAGATTTTTTAAGAAATCAGCTGATAGTGCCTGGGAATCCGCAAATCGCAGTTGTATGCCTATGTAAAATGCGGCCAATAATAATAAAAAGTCTGCGCTGACAACTAAAAGGGAAAACTTCGAAATATGATGATTATGAATTTTGAGCAATTTTCCTCTCCAGCTTTTATAGAAATTTGAGGGATATCCTAAATAGAAATGATCTTTTTTACATGAATCAATGGATCAGCGTGATGTGACGCCGATACTGCTGCAGTTTCACAGTTCAAATTAATACAGCAGTTTTTTGCTGACATTAAGAGACGATCTGTACGGAAACATGCAAATTCAATAGCAAATAATCAATATGTTAGCGAATATCAGTATTTGGATTCAGGCGGGACAGTTTTTAACTTAGGATAACCCGTGACAAGTCAACGGTACATTATCATCGGACTATAACTTAAATGACACGATTTTACCGAAGAATTAACTCGTTTTCCAGGAAGAAGCCGTTGTATCTGCAATTAGATATCAGAATGTAATTTGCCATCTTTGGTTTTTTAAAACTTTACTCAGATATTTTTCAGTGAAGGATTTGTGATGCACAGTGTGATAAACAGCAGGAATATTTTTAAGTTAATGTCAGCTAATGCCTAATGCTTGAATTACGTCATCTCCATAAGTCTTATGCTGCGGGGCATAAGGTACTGTCCGATGTGTCCTTTTACCTTAAACCGGGTGAATATGTTGCCATTATGGGTGATTCCGGTGTGGGTAAATCAACTTTGCTTAATCTTATCGCTGGACTGGATGTGCCGGATTCGGGTGAGGTGCGCATTAATGGCACTGTGATTTCAACGTTGAATGACGAAGATGCAACGCTATTGCGGAGAAAAGAATTTGGTTTTATTTTTCAGGCATTCCATATCCTGCCGCATTTAACGCTGAATCAGAATGTTGCGTTGCCATTGCTGTTAAATGATTTGCCGGTTGATCGTGCGAATGTTCTTCTGGCTGAAGTAGGTTTACAGGGGCGTGAGAATGATTTTCCCCGTCAGTTGTCGGGAGGAGAATTGCAGCGTGTAGCCATAGCGCGTGCTCTGGTTCATCGGCCGAAGCTTGTGCTGGCTGATGAACCTACCGGCAACCTGGATCCAGATACTGCGTGCGGAGTTCTTCAGTTGATACGCCGGGAAATTAAGAAAAATGGTGCATCCGGCATTTTAGTGACGCATTCCAGGACAGCGGCATTAACCGCAGATTATGTGCTGACATTGACTAAACACGGTCTGCAACCGACAGTGATAAATACAGGCATATGAGAATGTTGCGGCTATTCTGTTGGTTGCTGCAAGGTGAATGGCGTGCCCGGTTTGTGCAGATCATTGTTGCAGTGATCGCGATTGCAATGGGTGTGGCGCTGGGGTTTTCGATTCACCTGATCAATACGGCGGCGCTGAATGAATTTTCAGCAGCAAATAAAAGCCTCTCGGGCCAATCGGATGTGCAGGTTTATGGCAAGCAAGGTTTTTTTGATGAAACCGTTTATCCGAAGCTGGCGCAGTATGAAGGTGTTAAACTGGCAAATCCGGTATTGGAATTTACAGCAGCGGTGTCAGCCGGATTTGAAAATCGAAATGATCATAAACTGAAAATACTCGGTATTGATATATTACGTGCGGCAGATATATCTCCCGATTTGCTGGGTGTTCCTGCTGAGGGCAGGTCAATGGACAGCTTTGCTGACGATGCGATCTTTTTATCACCTGCCGCGATGGAATGGCTGGGTCTAGAGCAGGGCGATGTGCTGTATTTTAATGTGGGCCTGGAAACCATCGCACTGCGTGTGGCCGGCGGCCTTACCCGGGCGCGTGCTGGTCAGCGTATCGCCGTCATGGATATAGGCGCAGCGCAATGGCGGTTCCAGTATCTTGGTTTACTTTCCAGGATTGAAATTAAGCTGGAACCCCATATTCATCATGAAGCTTTTAAAGCAAAACTGGCGAGAGAACTCGGCGAACCATTTTATGTTTCTGAAATTGCAGATTATGAAGCGCGTACCGCCAATATGTCACGCGCTTATCGAATCAATTTAAGCATGCTTGCGCTAGTAGCGCTGTTTACCGGTTCGTTTATCGTATTTTCGACCCAGATGTTGTCAGTCATTCGCCGGCGCAGCCAGTTTGTGTTTTTACGTGTGCTGGGGTATACCCGGCGGCAGCTGTTGCTACAGATTCTTGCTGAAGGTCTCGTGCTTGGCGCTATAGGTTCTTTATTCGGATTGATGATTGGGTATGGTTGTGCTGTTCTTGTAATCAATTTGCTGGGTGGAGACTGGGACAGTTATATCTTTCCGGGCATACAGCCCAGTATTTTTTTCAGTTTCCAGGATGCCGTCCTGTTTTTTATAATCGGGCTAAGTGTTACTGCACTGGGTGCAATTCTACCCGTTCGAGAGATCATTGGCGCGCGTCAGGCCAGCGCGCTTAAATCGGGTGGTGAGGACAGTACACTGGATCGTACGTGGCGGTCGCGCTCTGCGTGGATCTGCTTGCTTGCCGGTATTCTGATGACACAATTCCCCCCGGTTTATGAATTACCTGTTTTTGGTTATATGGCCATTGCTTTGCTGCTAATCGGTGGTATTGCACTGATGCCCGGCTTGGCACAATTGGTTTTTTCCTTTTTACAGAAGCATGTGGGCCATTATTCCAGGAATGTCGTTATCCTGATGACTGTTGCGCGTCAGGCTAATGCGCCGAACCAGGCTTCAATTGCGTTGAGCGGCGTGCTGGCAAGCTTTAGTCTGATTGTGGCGATGGCCATTATGGTGCTGAGTTTCAGGGTATCAGTGGATCAATGGTTGGATCATGTTTTACCCGCAGATGTGTATGTACGTGTTACTGATAGTGGCATACAAGGCGGGTTCCAAGAGGACGAGCAGAACGCAATCAACAGATTGCCCGGTTTTGCCCGCACTGATTTTTTTCGTGTGCAACACTTGACTCTGAACCCGGATCGCCCGGAAATTACATTGATTGCGCGGCCGATTGACGTGATTGAACCCGGTAACACATTGCCTTTAACCGGTGATGCGATAGGACTGAATCAGCTGCCCGAAGGCGCGATACCGTTGTGGGTATCGGAAGCGATGGTTGACTTATACGGTTACGCTGTGGGCGAGAAGGTCGTGATTCCGGTGGGAAGTATGTGGCATGAATTCTGGGTTGCGGGTGTGTGGCGGGATTATGGCCGGCAATTTGGTGCGGTGCAAATACAATTGTCCGATTATCAGACGCTGGCCAGTGATTTCAGTATTAACTCAGTAGCCTTATGGCTGGATACTGAAACGACGATGGCCGAAGCTTTGGCGGCACTGCAACAGCTGCCATTCAGTAGTGCTTTGGAGATTACGCAATCGCAACATATGCGGGAGTCGAGTCTGGCCATTTTTGATCGCAGTTTTGCCATTACTTATGTATTGGAAATCGTTGCGGTAATCATTGGTCTGTTAGGCGTCGCAGCGAGTTTCTCAGCGCAGATGCTGGCTCGAGTGAAAGAATTTGGCATGTTGCGGCATATTGGTGTAACGCAACGCCAGATTATGTTCATGCTTGCTGCGGAAGGTTGTTTTCTGACTGCTTTGGGTGTGGTATTAGGATTTGTGCTCGGCTTGAGCATCAGTTTAATTTTGATTTTTATTGTAAACCCGCAGTCTTTTCATTGGACGATGCAGTTTTACATGCCGTGGATCTGGCTCTTGTTGATATCGGCCGTCATGCTTGTCAGCGCTTCATTAACCGCCTGGCTCGCCGGTCGGAACGTGGTAAGCGGTGGTGTAATCCGTGCGGTACGGGAGGATTGGTGATACCCCTTGTTTTTAATCAAAACCGAATTTTCCGGCTTTTCCTGCTGATTATTTTGTGGACATCCGTATCTGCGTCACAGCAGTCTGCCCAAGACAATCAGTTCGCAAACGTTTCGCCCGACTATACACTGGTATTTCCACAGGATTATGGCGCGCATCCCGATTTTCGTATCGAGTGGTGGTATGTGACCGGTTGGCTGGAGACAGAGGATAAAAAGACTTTAGGTTTTCAGGTTACTTTTTTTCGTTCTTCCACCGGTCATCATTCCGATAATCCGAGTCAATTTGCACCGAAGCAACTGGTTATTGCGCATGCCGCTCTATCGGATCCGGCCATCGGGCAATTGATATACGGTGAAAAATCTGCACGCGCGGGATTTGATCTGGTTTATGCCCGAGAAGGCGATACCAATATCAAGCTTGACGATTGGTATTTCGTTCGCGATGCGGATGGGCATTATCAGACTAAGATAAACGCTGAAAAGTTTGGCATGCAGCTTTCACTGATGCCGACGCAAAAAATGATGCTGCAAGGTGAGCACGGTTTTTCCCGTAAAGGGCCGAATATCGAGCAAGCGAGTTATTATTACAGCGAGCCCCATTTAAAAGTAGCTGGGACCATCAAACATCAGGGTAAAACCCTGGCGGTAAACGGCCATGCCTGGCTTGATCATGAATGGTCTTCCGAGCTATTGGATACCCGGGCGGATGGTTGGGACTGGGTCAGTATGAATCTGTTTGATGGTTCATCGCTCGTGGCTTTCCAGATTCGCGGCAAGGATGGCACAAAACTTTGGGCTTATGCCAAATTTCGGAATGCAGCGGGTGAAGCGCGATTTTTTGATCCGGAGCAAATTGAGTTTATACCCGAGCGCGTTTGGCAATCGCCGCATACTAATGCAGTTTATCCCGTTGAAATGCGTATCCGTACGGGAGAAATTGAGTGGCAACTGGTGCCACTTTTTGATGATCAGGAACTGGATTCACGCCGTACTACGGGTGCGGTGTATTGGGAAGGTGCAGTCAGGATTTTCAAAGCGCAACAGCCGGTCGGGCAAGGCTATCTTGAGTTGACAGGATATGAAAGCGCATTAGATTTGTAAAATGCGTTGTTTGGTTTATAATCATGAAATTACAATCTAAACTTAAAAAAGTGATTTAACTTTTTTCTGTGTAAATTCGAAAAAACATTGTTTTCAGATGACTATTTTGAAAATAGTACAGTTACCTGAACAACTAGAATGTGAGAAGTTAAGATATTTACGCACGAATTGTATTGGCGTGGCCACAGTTTGGCGTTGATGACGTGACTAATAATTTTTAGAGAGGATAAATTCAATGTTTGCTCTGATACTGACAGGAAAAAAAAGTTTTTTTGCCCTTATTGTATTGTTGCTGCTGAGTTTTGTTCCGGTTAGCCAGATATGGGCTAATTCACGTTATGCCTCGATCGTGGTAGACGCTGATACCGGCAAGGTGATGCATGAATCGAATGCTGATGCAAGCCGCTATCCGGCCTCCTTAACCAAGATGATGACGCTCTATATGCTGTTTGAGGCTTTAGAGCGTGGAAAAATGAATCTGAATACACGGATGCCGGTATCTACGCATGCTGCATCCATGCCACAGACAAATATCGGTTTGCGTGCAGGGGAAACGCTCAGTGTCCGGGATGCTATTCCTGCACTGATCGTTCGTTCTGCCAATGATGCTGCTGCGGTCGTAGCCGAAGCGCTTGGTAATACGGAATCCAACTTTGGTAATATGATGACGCAAAAGGCGCGTCAATTAGGCATGACTGCGACGACTTTTCGTAATGCATCGGGTTTGCCAAACAGTGCGCAGAGAACAACCGCACGTGATATGGCAAGGTTGTCTTCCCGTTTGATGAAAGATTTTCCGCAGTATTATCATTATTTTTCCACACCATCGTTTCGCTATAAAGGAAGAACATACAACAGCCATAACCGAATGGTACGGAATACTCAAGGTGTGGACGGATTGAAAACCGGTTTTATACGTGCTTCCGGATTTAATGTTGCGACTTCGGCAAAGCGTAATAACCGGAGGGTTATCGCGGTGGTTATGGGGGGCAACACAGCAGCGGCGCGTGATCAGCATATGGCGCAGTTATTGGATCGCAGTTTTAATCAGGTTGCATCAGCGTCAAGGCCAGGAAACAGACATCAGAATGCTGGAAAAATAATCGCTAAAGCCCCGGTTCCGGCTGCAAAACCGTCTACGGCCTTGGCACGCGCACATCCAGATCCTGCCGCAATTCTGCGTGGTGAAATGCCGCCGCCATCGAATCATTCATCCAGCGTTGCGGGCTATATCACACCGGCATCGTTTGTTGTTCCTGCTGTCTCGGCACCTGCAGTGACGCAAAGTGTACCGCTGGCACATCACGACAGTTGGGCGGTCCAGATCGGCTCATACTATGAACCGGACCGCGCGCATGCACAGGCACGTGCCGCAACCCGCTGGGTAGCAGGCGAAGTGGCGATTGTGGAGGTTGAGATCAGTAACCGCACAGTATATCGCGCCAGATTGGTCGGTTTCCAGAAAAAACAGGCGCATACCGTTTGTCAGAATTTGTCGCGTCAAGGAATGGATTGTCTGGTTGTGCGTTCTCATGGGTAATGAGATCGCTGAAGTCAAAAAGCTGCTTGTACCAACACCGTCACAAAACGGAGCGCAAAAAAAGCCTCGTCATATTGCTTATACCGATTGGGGCAAGCCTGACAATCCTCATGTCATTGTTTGTGTACACGGATTGACACGAAATTGTCGGGATTTTGATTTTCTGGCAGCAACGCTCTCTTCAAATTGTCGAATCATCTGTCCGGATGTTGTCGGACGAGGCCAAAGTGATTGGCTTGAAGATGAGAGGGACTATGATTATTATCCTTTGTATCTTTCAGACGCTTCAACGCTCATCGCGTTCATTCAGAGTCAGTATCGGGTTCCCATTACAATCGATTGGGTGGGTATATCAATGGGTGGCTTGATCGGGATGATGGTCGCGATACAATCTGAAATCAGAATCAACAAACTGGTGATGAGTGATATTGGTCCGCTAATTCCTGCAGCCGCTTTAAAAAGAATAGCCGAATATGTTGGAAAAGATATACGCTTCGACAATCTTGATGAATTTGAGGCATATATCCGGAAAATTTCAGCACCATTTGGACCATTATCGGACGACCAGTGGCGGCATCTGACAATACATAGTGTTCGACTGCTCAATGATGGTACCTATAGCTTCTGCTACGATCCCAAAATATCCGCAAGCTTTAGAGCGCATGCGCTATGCGAAGATATTGATTTATGGCAGTACTGGGATATGTTGCAAACGCCAACGCTGGTGATGCGGGGATCCGAGTCCGACATATTGTTTGCTGAAACTGCAGCGGCAATGCAAGAAAGAGGTCCCAAGGCAAAGGTGGTTGAATTGTCCGGAATTGGACATGCGCCGATTTTATTGGATGAAAAACAGATCTCGATTGTGAAGGATTTTTTATTAGATAATTAAGCATCTGATTGGTTTAATTAAGAAAATCATTACTTCATAAATTTGTATATATAGCATCAAGTTCTTCTTAATAATCATTTTAATCTTCCGATGTAAATTAAGTCTACTCGCTCAGCGGATTAAACGTTTTGTAGAGAGACAAATTTTCATTAACTGATCATTAAAATGGATGAATATGAATCTGTTTGTCCAGTTTATTTTTAAGGAGAAAAGATGAAAAAACTTTTAATCTTAACTGTTCTGATGTTTTTGTTTTCTGGTCAAGCATATGCTGCTGTCGATATCAATACTGCAACGCAAGCTGAACTTGAAGCGCTTCAGGGTATCGGTCCCGCCAAGGCGAAAGCAATTATTGAATATCGCGAAAAGAATGGCTCATTCGCATCAATAGAAGGTCTGACGGCCGTTAGTGGTATCGGCACGGGAACAATGAAACAGCTTGGCGACAGTATCACTGTTGGGAACCCGCAGACTGCTGAAACAACAGCGGCTGTAGCAAATCCGCAAGAGTAAGCGTGAGTTTGTGAAAAAAGCCTCCAGGGTCGACCCTGGAGGCTTTTTCGTATCTGACGAATTATTGATTAATTGTTTTTTTATAATTATTGCAAGCCGCTCTTGAAATATTATTACGGTATATTTAATCCACGGAACATTAATCAATGGAAAAAATTCGTTTATCGAAACTGATGTCAGAGCAAGGCATATGCTCGCGACGTGAAGCAGATCAATATATCGAGCGCGGCTGGGTCTTTGTTGACGGAAAACAAATATCCGAACTGGGCAGTAAAATTTTCCCCACACAAAGAATTACATTACATAAACGCGCGGTCTCGCAGCAAATTCAGCTTGCCACGATTCTGTTCAACAAACCCGTCGGTTACGTTTCCGGACAGGCGGAATCCGGGTATTTGCCGACAATTCATTTAATCACACCAGAGCGGCAGTTTTGTGAAAAACCCTCGTGTCGGCAATTCAAAAAGATTCATTTGAGAAATCTGGTACCAGCCGGACGACTGGATATTGATTCGCAGGGACTGCTGGTTCTTACCCAGGACGGACGCATCGCCAGACAATTAATCGGCAGCGAGCCAGCAATCGAAAAGGAGTATCTGGTCCGGGTAAAAGGCGACCTCCCGCCTGAGAAACTGGTATTGCTCAATCATGGGTTATGTCTTGATGGTAAAGCGCTGAAACCGGCGCGGGTGAGCTGGCAAAATAAAGATCAGCTACGCTTTGTTCTGCGCGAAGGCAAAAAACGTCAAATACGTCGCATGTGTGAAATGGTTAATTTGCATGTAACCGGCTTAAAACGTGTGCGGATTGGAAAAATCAGATTGGGTAATCTGCCGGAAGGAATGTGGCGCTATCTTGAGGATGGAGAACATTTCTGACCACAATTGTAATACCCTGTAGAAGCATTACGCATTGTCCATAAGCTTTGGTGCGATTTTTTCGTGTTCGGAAAATCCATTTAATCCAGCAGCGGATTTTCATTAAACGAAATCAGCCCTGTTCTGAACATGAAGAAACATAATTTCAATCAAGAATTGCCTGAGACAGAAAAGTTCGTTAATGGTATCAATGTATGATTAAATGCGGTAATGAAGTAAATATTTTTTAACCCAATCAGGAGAGTTCGATGGTTAGAGCAAGTGCGCGGCATATTTTGGTGGGAACCGAGGAAGAGTGTAATCATTTGAAGGATAAAATCACCCAAGGTGCCGACTTTAGTGAGATTGCACAACAGCATTCGTTATGCCCTTCCGGGAAGCAGGGTGGTGAACTTGGTGAATTCGGACCGGGGCAGATGGTAAGGGAATTTGATGCAGTCGTTTTCAGTGCTCCTGTAGGTGAGGTGCAAGGTCCGGTTAAAACGCAGTTCGGATATCATCTGGTGGAAGTTACTGAACGTCAAGAATAACCCTCGTATCCCTGCGTTTCAATACCGGACAAGTGAAAGGGCGCTGTATAGCGCCTTTTACTTGTTAGCGTCTTTTATTTACATTCGGTGTCGTTTTAATGAAGCATCAGTTGTCTGATAGAAAAAAACGCTGGCAGGTTGTGAGCGCGGTATTGGGTTTTGTTTTGCCTTATAAGCGTCAGATGATATACAGCCTGATGGCGTTGTTGTTTACAGCAGCAATAACGTTGTCAATCGGGCAAGGTATCCGCCTGCTGATTGATCATGGATTTGCGACACAATCCCGAATGCTGCTAGGTCAGTATGTGGTTATTTTTTTATGTCTGGTGCTGGCGCTCGCGGTAGGTACATTTACGCGTTATTACTGGGTAACCTGGTTGGGTGAGCGCGTCATAGCGGATATCCGCTGCAGCGTATTTAATCATTTGGTCCACCTTCATCCGGGTTTTTTTGAAAAAAACCGCGGTTCAGAAATTCAGTCCCGGCTTACGGCTGATATGACGCTGCTGCAGTCTGTCATAGGCTCGTCAATCTCATTCGCGCTGCGCAATTTGATTATGATGATTGGCGGTATTATCTGGTTGTTTATTACGAACGTGAAACTGACTGTCATCGTTTTGGTTTGTGTGCCACTGGTGGTTGTACCAATTTTGATGTTCGGGCGACGCGTACGTGGATTGTCGAGAGAAAGCCAGGACAAGGTAGCTATGGTAGGCGCGTATGTGGGTGAAGTGTTAAGTCAGATTAAAACGGTTCAGGCTTATAATCATCAACCCATAGATCAGCAGAAATTTCATGATCATGTTGAAGATGCTTTTGTGGTTGCAAAGCACCGTATTACTCAGCGTGCACTTCTGGTAACTGTCGTTATCATTCTGGTGCTGGGTGCCGTGGGTATGATGCTTTGGGTTGGCGGCATTGATGTTATTGAAGGCCGTATTAGTGGTGGGGAGTTAGCTGCTTTTGTATTTTATAGTGTCATTGTGGGTTCCGCGGTTGCTTCGGTTTCAGAAGTGATCGGTGAATTGCAGCGTGCAGCCGGTGCGGCTGAGCGCACTATGGAACTTCTGGAAGTGCCAAACAAGATACAGTCCCCCCAGATTGTGCAAGCGCTGCATAAAGTATCGGGCGCTATTACAATGGATAACCTATCTTTTGCATATCCTTCACGTTTGGATGTGCTCGCAATTGACCGGTTTTCTTTACACATCAATGCAGGTGAAACACTGGCATTGGTTGGACCTTCGGGTGCGGGTAAATCGACTTTGTTTGATTTGCTGTTACGTTTTTATGACTGTCAGTCAGGAAGTATAAAGCTGGACGGAATCGATATCCGTCAAGTAGAGCTTTTTGCATTGCGCAGATGCTTTGCACTGGTATCGCAAGCACCGGCTCTGTTTTATGGTTCAATCTATGAGAATCTGCGGTATGCTCGTCCCAATGCAACGCAATCAGAGGTTGAAGTAGCCGCAAAGATGGCCTTTGCACATGATTTTATATGTGAATTACCACAAGGCTATCAGACGCCACTGGGTGATGGCGGACAGGGGCTGTCAGGGGGACAGAAGCAGCGATTAGCCATTGCGCGGGCAATACTCGCAGATGCACCGATATTATTATTGGATGAGGCAACCAGTGCGTTGGATGCCCAAAGTGAATACTGGATACAGCAGGCGCTTGAGCAGTTAATGATTAATCGAACAACACTGGTGATAGCGCATCGATTGTCTACAGTGCAAGCGGCAGACCGGATCGCGGTTATTAATCATGGACGACTGGGGGCAATCGGTACGCATGCAGAGTTGATAGCAACAAATCAATTGTATTTTCAACTGGCTTCTTTGCAGTTTAAATCGACGTAAGAATTGTGTGTACAAGATCAAGGGTTACGCTTTGCGCAGCGGGTTCGATTCTAATTACAAGTTAGAAAATAAATACCTATGCTAAGCATTTAGCATTGACTGTCTATGGATATCAGTTTAGAATCCCGCTTTTTTATAGCGTAGCGATCTTGCTCCAGGATAAAGCCGATGTCATCTTGGATAACAGTAAAGCCACTACAAATAGTTCTACGCTGGCAGCTGATTAGCACAGCGATAATTACAGTTGGATTGGCCCTGCTCTATGATTTGGAAATTGCTGTATCGGCACTACTGGGGGGGATGATAAGTGTTGTCTCTTCGACAGTATTTGCAGTGATCGTTTCCCGCCATCAAGGGTATACGGCGGGAGGAACAATCAGAACCGCATTGAGAGCAGAGGCGGTTAAAATTACACTGATTATTCTTATGCTTTGGTTGGTATTTAAGTTGTATGAAGATGTAAATGCACTGGCATTTATAGGAATGTTCATATTGACAATCATAATGCACAGCATGGCATTATTTGTGTCAGAAAGAAATAATCTAATTTAGATAAATATAATCTTACAAAGACAGCGATGGCAGCGGATACAGAGCTTACCCCAACTAAATATATCGATCATCATTTGACACACATGACCGTACAGGTCAAAGAAGGTGCGTTCTGGACTTTGCATCTGGACACGCTGGTAACGTCAGTAATTTTAGGGATTCTCGGAATGGGCTTTGTGTGGCTGGTAGTGCGCAAGGCAACTTCAGGCGTTCCCAGCAGGCGTCAGGCTTTTGTCGAATTGATGATAGAGTTTATCGATAACGAAGTGAAAAATACTTTTCATGGAAATCGACATGTTTTTGTAGCACCGACAGCATTGACAATATTTATCTGGGTGCTGTTAATGAATACCATGGATATCATGCCCATCGATATAACAGCCTGGGTCACAGAAAATGTTTTTGGTCTGCACTACTGGAAGATAGTTCCGACAACTGATGTTAATACCACTTTTGCGTTGGCTTTAACAATCTGGTTCTTGATGATTTTCTTTAGTGTGAAGGTCAAGGGATTGGGTGGGTGGATGCATGAGTTGTTCTGTACACCATTCGGTAAAAACCCATTATTGTGGATCCTGAATCTGCTGTTCAATTTCATAGAGTATGTTTCAAAACCGCTTTCTCATTCATTGCGCTTGTTTGGTAATATTTATGCGGGTGAGATTATATTCTTGTTATTGGGCATGTGGGCTGCAACAGGAGTGGCGGGTACGATTTTTGGTACAGTACTCGGTGCTGGCTGGGCAATATTTCATATTTTGATCGTGACTTTGCAAGCATTCATATTTATGATGCTGGCTGTTGTATATATCTCAATGGCGCACGAGTCGCATTAATTTATTTTTTGTTATAAATCGTTAATTTTAACTAAAGGAAGTAGGCATGGAGAATGTAGAATATTTGGCTTTGATTCAGGCGTATACAGGAATTGGTATTGGTTTGATGATAGGATTGGGTGCGGCAGGCGCATGTATTGGTGTGGGTGTGATGTGTAGCCGTTTCCTCGAGGGTGCTGCGCGTCAGCCTGAAATGATTCCTACATTGCAAGGTAAGGTGTTTTTGCTATTGGGTTTGACCGATGCTTCATTCATCATTGCTGTTGGTTTGGCTATGCTTTTTGCATTTGGAAATCCATTGCTTGCAGTAATTCAGTAAAACAAAGTCTAAAAACCAATACGGGTTGGTTATGAATATAAATTTTACATTAATTTCTCAGGCATTAGCATTTTCAACGTTTATTTGGTTTACAGTAAAGTTTGTTTGGCCACCTTTGCTGCGTGCCATTGAGGAGCGCCAAAAAACAATTGCAGATGGTTTGGCGGCAGGCGAGCGTGGTCGGCACGAGTTGGATCTGGCTAGTCAGCGCGCATCTGATGTTTTGAAAGAAGCAAAGCAGCGGGCGTCTGAAATTATTCTCCAGGCTGAAAAGCGTGCATCCGAGATTGTGGAAGAAGCTAAAAATACAGCCAGGGAAGAAGGTGAACGCATCATTACAGGCGCAAAAGCCGAGATAAGTCACGAAATATTCAGTGCAAAAGAGGCATTACGTCAGCATGCGGCTAATCTTGCTATTGTCGGCGCTGAGAAAATACTACGCAGAGAAGTAGACGCAAAAGTGCATGCCGATATGTTGGCAACAATTGAGGAAGATCTTAAATAATGGCTGAAGCGGTTACAGTGGCGCGGCCTTATGCTGACGCGATCTATAAATTGGCTGTTGCTGAAAATGCGTTGGTCGAATGGTCAAGAATGTTGCATGATGCAGCAGATATTGCAGAAAATGAAAATGTTAAGGCGCTGATAGGTAATCCGGTAGTGACATCGCGACAATTAGGTGAACTACTGTTGGAAATTGGCAAAACCAGCTTCAATGAAGATGGACGTAAGTTCCTGATCATGCTCGCAGAAAATAATCGAATAAATGTGTTGCCGCAAATTCGGTATTTGTTTGAGCAATTAAAAGCTCAGCATGATGGTGTCCTGGAAGCGAATATTGCGTCTGCGTTTGAGATAAGCGGTAATCAGCTAAAAAAATTGATCAGTGCATTAGAACAAAAATTCAAGCGTAAAGTAGAAGCAAATGTCACAGTAGATCCCGAATTGATAGGTGGCGTTATAGTCGAAATCGGTGATGAGATATTTGATGCTTCTGTACGTGGTAAGCTTGAAGCTATGGCAAATGCCCTTAAAAGCTAGGAGTTAAATGAAATGCAGTTAAATCCATCCGAAATCAGTGAACTGATTAGAAACAGGATAGAAGGTCTTGCTGATACAGCAGAGATCCGTACACAGGGAACTATAGTATCAGTTACAGATGGTATCGTACGGATACATGGATTGTCAGATGTAATGCAAGGCGAAATGCTTGAATTCCCGGACAATACTTATGGCCTGGCGCTTAATCTGGAAAGAGATTCAGTGGGCGCAGTTATTATGGGTTCGTACGAGCATATTTCAGAAGGTGACACAGTGAGGTGTACCGGAAGAATTCTGGAGGTTCCGGTGGGAGACGGGCTGCTGGGGCGCGTTGTAAATGCTCTTGGACAGCCAATAGATGGAAAGGGACCGATTACAGCTGAAAAGTCAGAGCCCATAGAAAAAATTGCACCCGGAGTAGTTTGGCGTAAATCGGTGGATCAGCCTGTACAGACAGGATTGAAGTCGGTTGATTCAATGGTGCCGATAGGTAGAGGGCAGCGGGAATTGATTATTGGTGATCGTCAAACAGGTAAAACCGCAGTTGCTGTGGACGCAATTATCAATCAAAAAGGCCAAAATATGTTATGCATATATGTGGCAATTGGTCAAAAAGCTTCGTCAATCGCAAGTGTGGTACGTAAGTTAGAAGAATTTGGGGCAATGGAATATACCATAGTTGTCGCTGCAACCGCATCGGAATCGGCCGCAATGCAATTTATTGCGCCTTACTCCGGATGTACTATGGGTGAATATTTCCGCGATAAAGGTCAGGACGCATTGATTGTTTATGATGATCTGACCAAACAGGCATGGGCTTATCGACAAATTTCACTTCTGCTCAGAAGACCGCCTGGACGTGAGGCTTATCCGGGAGATGTGTTCTATTTGCATTCCCGCTTATTGGAACGCGCTGCACGTGTAAATGCAGAATATGTTGAGAAATGTACAAATGGCGCAGTAAAAGGTAAAACAGGCTCACTGACAGCGTTGCCGATCATTGAAACTCAAGCTGGCGACGTAACGGCATTTGTGCCAACCAATGTGATTTCCATCACTGATGGACAAATCTTCCTGGAAACCGATTTATTTAATGCAGGCATACGTCCGGCAATCAATGCAGGTGTTTCAGTATCTCGCGTTGGTGGGGCGGCGCAAACAAAAGTCATTAAAAAACTGGGGGGCGGTATTCGATTGGCGCTCGCACAATATCGCGAGCTGGCAGCATTTGCGCAATTTGCTTCGGATTTGGATGAGGCAACACGGAAGCAGCTTGATCGCGGAAAAATGGCGACAGAGTTGATGAAACAACCACAATTTGCAACACTGAGCGTGTCAGAAATGGCGTTGACGTTATTTGGAATTAATAATGGCTATTATGATGATGTTGAAGTAAACAGAGCTTTGGCATTTGAAGCGGCTTTAAAGAGCTATATCCGCGGACAGCACGGATTTATTCTGGATAAAATTGAAAGCACAAAAGAATTGGATGCTGAAACTGAAAAAAGCCTGATTGCAGCAATTGAAGAATTTAAAAAGAACGGAACATACTAGGTCATGGCTGGTAGCAGAGAAATTCGCAATAAAATCAAGAGTGTAAAAAATACACAAAAGATTACACGCGCGATGGAAATGGTGGCTGCTTCCAAAATGCGTAAAGCACAGGATCGAATGAAAAAAGCAAGACCTTACGGGGAAAAAATTCGAAACGTTGCGGCGCACATGAGTAAAGCAAATACTGAATACCGCCATCCTTTTTTGATAGAGCGAGATACTGTCAAGCGCATCGGTATAATAATAATTACATCAGATAAAGGTCTGTGTGGTGGACTAAATACGAATGTACTGCGTCGTGCCTTGGGAGAAATGAAAAAATGGCAAGCCGAAGGCGAGGAAATGGAGGTTTGCTGTATAGGAAATAAGGGTCTTGGATTCATGAGCCGTATTAAGGCGAATGTCATTTCCCAGGTTGTTGGTCTGGGTGATACGCCCGATATGGAAAAACTTATTGGCGCAGTAAAAGTGGTTCTGGATGGCTATACACAAGATCGTTTTGATCGTGTCTATATCATTTACAATCGTTTTGTTAATACCATGAAGCAAGAACCGGTGATGGAGCAGCTATTGCCATTGACAGACGATAAAATGCAGTCAGGTAGTGAATCTTCAACTAAAGTGACATGGGATTATATCTATGAGCCGGAAGCCAAGCCAGTAATTGACGATATTATGGTTCGCTATGTAGAAGCGCTTATATATCAGGCTGTAACAGAAAATATGGCATCTGAGCAATCAGCAAGAATGGTAGCAATGAAAGCCGCATCAGATAACGCCGGAAATGTTATTGATGAATTGACGTTGATTTATAATAAATCACGACAGGCTGCAATTACGAAAGAGCTGTCCGAAATCGTGGGTGGCGCAGCAGCAGTTTAAAAATACAAGTATTTGGGATAAAACAATGAGTCAAGGAAAAATTGTTCAGTGTATTGGTGCGGTTGTAGACGTTGAATTTGATCGGGGATCCATACCAAAAGTGTATGAGGCGTTGACCATGGACGGGTCCGAGCTGACACTGGAAGTCCAGCAGCAGTTAGGTGACGGAATCGTGCGTACAATTGCATTAGGATCTTCAGACGGGTTGCGAAGAGGCATGATTGTAAAGAATACCGGTGCTGAGATAATGGTTCCGGTAGGGCCAAAAACACTGGGAAGAATTATGGATGTTTTGGGCAGGCCAATTGACGAGATGGGTGAAATTGGTTCCGAGAAAACCATGTCTATCCATCGCAAAGCACCTGCATTTGATGAATTATCAGCTTCAACCGAGTTGCTGGAAACAGGGATCAAAGTTATTGACTTGATTTGTCCGTTTGCAAAAGGGGGTAAGGTCGGTTTATTCGGCGGTGCAGGTGTGGGAAAAACGGTCAATATGATGGAACTCATACGTAATATCGCAATCGAGCATAGCGGGTATTCCGTTTTTGCCGGAGTTGGCGAAAGAACACGTGAAGGAAATGATTTCTATCATGAAATGAAAGATTCCAATGTATTGGACAAAGTTGCGTTGGTTTATGGTCAGATGAATGAGCCACCGGGTAACAGGCTTCGCGTAGCTTTGACTGGATTGACAATGGCTGAAGCTTTCCGGGATGAAGGCAAAGACGTTCTGTTTTTCGTTGATAACATCTATCGTTATACACTCGCAGGAACAGAAGTATCGGCGCTCCTTGGTCGTATGCCTTCAGCAGTGGGTTATCAACCAACTCTGGCCGAAGAAATGGGACGCCTGCAAGAACGCATTACTTCAACGAAAACGGGTTCAATTACATCAATACAAGCTGTTTATGTACCTGCCGATGACTTGACGGATCCTTCACCAGCTACAACCTTCGGTCACTTGGATGCAACGGTCGTGTTGTCGCGTGATATTGCATCACTGGGTATCTACCCGGCTGTGGATCCACTTGATTCAACATCCAGACAACTCGATCCTCTTGTTGTAGGCGAAGAGCATTACAATACCGCTCGCCAAGTGCAGCAAACACTGCAACGCTATAAAGAGTTGAGGGATATTATTGCCATTTTAGGTATGGATGAGTTATCAGCCGAAGACAAACTGGCTGTTAGTCGTGCACGTAAAATTCAAAGATTCTTATCACAACCTTTCAACGTGGCAGAAGTATTTACCGGGTCACCAGGGAAGTATGTTCCTTTGAAAGAAACCATTAAAGGCTTCAAAGGCATAGTAACTGGTGAATATGATGATCTGCCAGAACAGGCTTTTTATATGGTTGGCGGCATTGAAGAAGCCGTTGAGAAAGCTAAAAGCATTCAATAGAAATGGATAAAAATTAATGGGTACTATTTTTCATCTCGATATTGTAAGCGCAGAGGAATCAATCTACTCAGGCCCTGTTGAGTTTTTGGTAGCGCCGGCGCAGATGGGAGAGTTGGGCATTTATCCACGCCATACACCTTTGTTGACCAGAATAAAGTCAGGTATGGTGCGTATAAAAGCGCAATTAAAAGAAGAAGAACTGGTTTATGTGTCAGGTGGAATGCTCGAAGTACAACCCAATGTAGTGACAATACTCGCAGATACCGCAATTCGAAGCCATGATTTGGATGAAGCAAAAGCTATAGAAGCAAAACGTGCTGCTGAAGAAGCCATAAGAGACAAAGCTTCAGAATTGGATTATGCGAAAGCACAAGCTGAATTGATGGAGGCAGTTTCTCAGTTAGCGGCAATTGAAAAATTGAGAAAACGGAGACATTAGTACACTATCCGAATAAATTAAAAAAGGCGACAATAATGGTCGCCTTTTTTTTTAACTATAGCCAGTCATGACGGATTACAATAAATTTTTTCATTTTCGGACCAATTATGATTGGTTTCAGGAATCTATAAAATAGAAATCATAACTAAGAAATGACACAAATGAGATCGAAACTTTATATCGTGATATTGGCTGCTGGTATAGGTAAAAGAATGCAGTCTTCAGTGCCGAAAGTATTGCATAAATTGGCTGGGAAGCCGATGCTTTCACATGTTTTAGAAGCTGCTCAAGCTTTGCAACCCGATCGAGTATGTGTAGTAATAGGCCATGCTGGTGAACAGGTTAAGAATTTTTTTTGCGCAGATGAATTGATTTGGGTTAGACAGGAACCGCAGCTCGGCACTGGTCACGCCGTGTTACAGGCATTGCCGTATCTTGATAAAGAAGGCTCCACATTGATATTGTATGGCGATGTTCCATTGGTGCAAGTGGAGACACTCAACAAACTCGTTCAGGAAGGTATGGCGGAAAAGTGCGCTATACTTACGACGGAACTGGAAAACCCTCATGGCTATGGGAGAATTATCAGAAATAAGGATACTCATGCAATAGAGCGTATTGTCGAGCAGAAAGATGCCAACAAAGCACAATTGTCAGTAAATGAAATAAATACAGGAATCATGCTCGTTCCTAATAAATATCTGTTGGAGTGGTTGCCAAAACTGGAAAATAATAATGTACAAAAGGAATACTACCTGACCGATGTAATTAGAATGGCCGTCGAAGAAAAGATCCCTGTTGTATCCGCGCAGCCAAAAAACAATTGGGAAATTCTAGGTGTCAATAGCCGCGCTCAAATGGCAGAATTGGAACGTCTCTACCAGAGAGAATATGCAAACAGATTGCTTGATGAAGGTGTAACGTTATGTGACCCATCACGTGTAGATATCCGTGGTAAGTTGGAATGTGGCAGTGATGTGGAAATTGACGTCAATTGCATATTTGAGGGACAGGTAAAGCTCGGTAATGATGTAAAAATAAAAGCCAATTGCATCTTAAAGGATGTTATCGTTGCAGACGGCACAGCTATTCACCCTTTCACACATATTGAAAATGCAGAAATTGGGAAAAACTGCAGAATCGGTCCCTATTCCAGAATTCGTCCGAATACAAACCTTAACGACGATGTACATATCGGAAATTTTGTAGAAATCAAGCAAAGCAGCATAGCCAATGGTAGCAAGGTTAATCATCTAAGTTATATCGGCGATACCGTTATAGGGCAAAATGTCAATATTGGGGCGGGAACTATCACATGCAACTATGACGGCGCGTATAAGCATCAAACTGTTATTGAAGATAATGTTTTTATCGGATCGGATACTCAGTTAGTTGCGCCAGTAAAAATTGCACACGGATCGACTATAGGCGCCGGGTCGACAATTACCAAGGATACACCAGAGAATGAGTTGACTTTATCAAGAGTCAAACAAGTGACCCTGACAGGATGGAAACGTCCGTCGAAAAATAAATGAAAATTCAAGATGTAAACCTTTCACAAGTACAAAGGAGCTTGAAATGTGCGGCATTGTCGGCGCAATTGCTGAAAAGAATATAGTTCCGGTTTTACTGGACGGATTGTTCTGTTTGGAATATAGAGGCTATGATTCTGCAGGTTTGGTGATCACTAATAATGGCCTGCAGAGACTCCGCACGGCAGGCCGTGTTGCAGAACTGGAAAAAAAGGTTGCCGAACAAAAAACCAACGGATTTGCAGGCATTGCACATACGCGGTGGGCTACGCATGGGGAGCCGTCTGAGCGCAATGCGCATCCTCATCTTTCCAGTACCGAATCGAAAATTGCTGTAGTCCATAACGGTATTATCGAAAATCATGAAGTCATGCGTAAACGGCTGCAAGCCGAGGGTTTTCGGTTTGATTCGGATACTGATACTGAAGTTATCGCGCATTTAATCGCGTTTAATTTGAGGAAATCAGATAGTTTACTGAGAGCAGCAGGTCTGGCGATATCAGAATTGCAGGGTGCCTATGCCATAGCGGTAATGGAAGAGAATCACCCGGAGCGGATCATCGTTGCTCGTAATGGTGCGCCGTTGTTATTAGGACTGGGAGAACAGGGCAATTATGCCGCATCAGATGCTTCGGCTTTACTGAAAACGACGCGAAGCATGATATATCTGGAAGATGGTGATATTGCTGAACTCTATAAGGATCGTTACGCTATTTTCGAATGCAGGAACGGTAATATCAGTCGGGAGATCAAACGTCCCGTGCATCACAGTGACTTGACCAGTGATGCGATTGATATAGGGCCTTATGCGCATTTCATGCAGAAAGAAATTTTCGAGCAACCCAGTGCTGTGGCCAATACACTGGAAATGGTACTTAATGCGCAAGCCATATCACCCGGTTTATTTGGCAGCGCGGCTGAAAGAATTTTTTCCCAAACTAAAGGCCTGCTGATATTGGCCTGCGGAACCAGCTACCATGCCGGACTGGTTGCCCGGTACTGGCTGGAAACAATAGCCGGTTTACCCTGTACAGTGGAAATCGCCAGTGAATATCGCTATCGCAATCCAATAGCGGATGCTCACACGCTCGTGGTTGGCATATCACAATCCGGTGAAACTGCGGATACGCTGGCGGCCATGAGTTATGCGAAAGAACTCGGTCATCTGCATAGTCTTGCGATTTGTAATGTAGCCGAGAGTGCGTTGATCAGACAAACCGACCTGCGCTTTCTCACCCGTGCAGGTCCTGAAATCGGCGTTGCTTCAACAAAGGCATTTACCACACAGCTGGCTTCGTTACTTTTGCTGACCACTGTATTGGCAAAAATGCGCAATAAATTGTCCCCCGAAAAGGAAGCGGCGGCGATTGCTGCATTGCGTCATTTGCCTGCAGCATTGCAGTCAACCTTGCAGATAGAACCCGAAGTACAGGAATGGGCGCAACGATTCTCGGAAAAACGGCATGCGCTATTTCTCGGGCGCGGGGTGCACTATCCGATAGCCATGGAAGGTGCACTGAAACTTAAGGAAATTTCATATATTCATGCTGAAGCTTACGCATCGGGTGAATTGAAGCATGGCCCGCTGGCGCTGGTAGACAGAGAAATGCCTGTTGTAGCCATCGCGCCGAATGATCAACTGCTGAGCAAATTAAAATCAAATTTACAGGAAGTGCATGCGCGCGGTGGAGAGTTATATGTGTTTGCGGATGCCGATACGCAGATCGAGGAAAGTGATCAGATTCACGTCATAAGGCTTGCGGAACATGCAGGGATTCTGAGTCCGATTCTGCATACGATTCCATTACAATTACTGGCGTATCATGTGGCGCTGGTAAAAGGGACCGATGTAGACAAACCGCGTAATCTTGCTAAAGCGGTAACCGTTGAATGATAAGAAATACGGCAGGTTTTTAATTCCAGTGCCAATCGGCTGGCGCGTGATGGATACTTTATCGCTGATAGATGCAGTGGTAAGATAAGTTATCCTTAATTAGAGAGACACAAATCCATGGCTGGTCATAGTAAATGGGCAAATATCAAGCATAAAAAAGCGGCTCAGGACGCTAAGCGCGGTAAGATCTTTACCCGGCTTATCAAGGAAATCACCGTTGCCGCCCGCCTGGGTGGTGCTGATCCAGACAGCAATCCCCGCTTGCGGCTGGCGATGGATAAAGCATATGGGCATAACATGCCCAAAGACAATGTTGAACGCGCCATCAAACGGGGTAGCGGTGATCTGGAAGGCGTGAACTATGAAGAAATCCGTTATGAAGGCTACGGTGTTTCAGGTGCAGCGGTCATGGTTGATTGCATGACAGATAATCGTATACGTACAGTATCTGATGTACGGCATGCCTTCACTAAACATGGCGGTAACCTGGGTACGGATGGATCGGTCGCCTTTTTGTTCAAGCATTGCGGGCAGTTTCTGTTCGCGCCGGGCACCAGCGAGGAAAAACTCATGGATGCTGCACTGGAAGCTGGTGCTGAGGATGTCATTGCCCATGAGGACGGCAGCATAGAAGTCATTACAGCGCCTTATGAATTTGTTACAGCCAAGGAAGCATTGGAGAAAGCAGGATTCATCGCCGAAATTGCTGAAGTTACAATGAAACCGACGAATGAAACGGTATTGGTTGGCGATGATGCAGTCAAAATGCAAAAGCTGCTGGACGCGCTGGAGAATCTGGATGACGTGCAGGCTGTTTATACCACTGCAGTACTGGAAGAATAATTTACAAACCTACAGGTGATCCTATTCGAATACTCGGCATAGATCCCGGTTTGCGTATCACCGGATTCGGTGTAATTGATCATCATGCTCACCGGTTGATCTATGTTGGCAGCGGATGTGTCAGGACATCCGAAGGCTCTCTGCCGTCTCGTCTCAAATTGATTATGGATAACCTGCGTGAAATCATTTCACGCTATCGCCCTGAACAGGTCGCAATTGAGCAGGTTTTTTTCAATGTCAATCCAAAATCGACCCTACTGCTCGGACAGGCACGCGGTGCGGCTATTTGTGCCGCCGTTCTCGACGATCTTGAGGTCGCTGAATATACTGCCCTGCAGATCAAGCAAGCCGTTGTCGGCAATGGCCATGCGCATAAAAACCAGGTACAGGCCATGGTGATACGGCTATTAAACCTGGCGAGTAAACCCGGTGCGGATGCTGCGGATGCTTTGGCCTGCGCAATATGCCATGCACATAGTGGGTCGGGATTGATTGAAATCGGCAAGGCAAACATGCGCATGAAACGAGGGCGGCTGGTGTGATCGGACGGCTGACCGGCACTCTTCTGGAAAAACAGCCGCCGCAGGTGTTGTTGGATGTGCAGGGTGTCGGTTATGAAATCGACGTGCCCATGAGCACTTTTTTTGTCCTGCCACCTATGGGTGAGCAAACAACACTGTATACGCATCTGTTGATTCGTGAAGATGCGCATCTCTTATTTGGTTTTGCAACCGAACCGGAGCGCCGGACGTTTCGTCAGCTCATTAAAATAACAGGCATTGGCTCAAGGACGGCACTGGCATTATTGTCCGGCATGAATATTGCCGAGTTGTATCAGGCTGTCAGTTCGCACGATAGTACGCGGCTGGTCAGAATCCCGGGAATTGGCAAAAAGACTGCCGAGCGGCTTTTGCTTGAATTGCGCGACAAGCTCAAGATAGAGCAATCCGATGGCATTCAGATGTCAGTTGCATCACATCAGACAAACGACATTTTCAATGCATTACTGTCTTTGGGCTATAATGAGCGCGAGGCTGATTGGGCTGTACAACAGATTCCGGCTGAAACAGCAGTTGCAGAAGGCATACGCCAGGCGCTGCAGCGACTGTCCAGAGATAAATAGCATTGCAAATGATAGAAACAGACCGATTGATTACTGCTACAGCGGTTTCTTCGCAGGAAGAATTGCTGGAACGTGCGCTACGTCCTAAGCAGCTTGACGAGTATGTGGGTCAGGAAAAAATCAGGGGACAATTACAGATTTTCATCGAAGCAGCCCGGCGCCGCAAAGAAGCGCTTGATCATGTTCTGCTGTTCGGCCCACCGGGATTGGGTAAGACGACGCTGGCGCACATTATTGCCAGAGAAATGGGCGTCAGTTTGCGCCATACTTCAGGGCCGGTACTCGAACGCCCCGGCGACTTGGCGGCATTGCTGACCAACCTGGAACCGCATGATGTTCTCTTTGTCGACGAGATACACCGCTTGTCACCCGTGGTTGAAGAGATACTCTATCCAGCCCTGGAAGACTATCAACTGGATATCATGATCGGCGAAGGGCCTGCCGCGCGTTCGGTAAAACTGGATTTACCGCCTTTTACATTGGTTGGCGCAACCACGCGCGCCGGTATGTTGACCAACCCCCTGCGGGATCGTTTTGGTATCGTTTCACGATTGGAATTTTATAGCGCGGATGAACTCAGCCGGATAGTCGTGCGTTCAGCGGGATTGTTAAATGTACACATGACGCCGGATGGTGCATTCGAAATTGCACGGCGCGCGCGCGGTACGCCGCGTATTGCCAATCGTTTGTTGCGCCGTGTGCGCGACTTTGCCGAAGTCCGGGCGGATGGAAAAGTCAATCGTCAGATCGCCGATGCGGCGCTCAGCATGCTGGATGTCGATGCAATCGGGCTGGATATCATGGACCGTAAATTATTGCTGGCCGTGATGGAAAAATTTGGCGGCGGCCCGGTCGGCGTGGACAATCTGGCGGCTGCCATCAGTGAGGAACGCGACACCATCGAAGACGTGCTGGAGCCGTACCTGATCCAGCAGGGATTTCTGAAACGTACGCCGCGTGGACGCATGGCGACCATCATCGCTTTCCATCATTTCAATATTCCCCTGCCCAGGAATGGCCTGCCGGGCGAACTGTGGGAAGAAAGTCATACCTGACATGATCAATCCATTTCATTCTGAATTATGCAACAAGCTCAAACATTACGTCTTATCACCGCGGTATTGGTGATTATTGTCTTCATGCTGTACATGCACACCAACAGTGAGCAGCGTTTCTACAGCAAAACAGCCGAACCCGCAGTCGCGCAAATTCTGGCGGAAATTTCCACCTGGCAGGAAGAACCGCTGCTGCGGCATCTGGCGCCCGAAGCCAAAGAAACCATCACCGATGAACAGTTAAAACAATTACTGGACCGGTATCGGGAATTCGGCTGGTTTTATTCCATCAACGAACTGCACTTTTCACGCACCGCGAGTGTTTTTTCGTTATTTGGCGATAAGCATATCAATTATTCCGGTATCGCGGACTACTCAACGGGGCCTGTGAGTCTTAATATAACCTTGGTTGAGCGCGGTGGTTATTTCCTGGTGTATAACTTCAGTTTGGCGCGGGCGACGGATTGATCATAAAATCAGACATCCCTATTCTTCATCCGATTGGGGGAAGGCTGTATGAGAGATTTATATAGAAACGAAACCAATTTTGAAGTACGTATATGACACTGTGGGTGATATCCTATAAACAGGAGAGGAGGAAAATAATATGTCAGCAGCATCACATTTGGCTAAACTTGATGTAACCGTTGAACAGGCCTATGACTTTATTATGGCCAATGTTGAGCAGCCTGAGGTCATATTCAATACAGCTGCCGAGTTTGCAGTGACAACCGCAATGCTCAGCGAGATAACCCAATTCTCAACGGAGGTGATCAGCAATTATTTCACATCCTTTAATCTGGACACCGGAAAACTGGATGATACGCATATTCTGATTAATTCGGATCCGGGCGCCTTAAGTTCCTTGATTGCTTTTAACGAACGAACAGGTATTCTGTCGAATGAATCGTTAAGGGGATTTGTACAGCAAGCACTCAATGATCCTTCACAATATGATTCTGTGTTTGGTCCACAATTTCCGTTTCAGGATGACGATGAAGTTTATGATGCGGAAGAACTGGGTGTGGACATACTGACTGATGTACCGGCTACCAATGAAAGTATCGAATCGCTGTTCTATGGTTCATTGATCAACATGTTTTTAAGGTTCGATCAAATCGAATTAAACCAGATTATTTTTTTCCCTGTCGCAGAACGGCGCGGTTCCGATGATTTCCAGGCATTTGTATTCGAAGCGTTAAGCGATATTCCGCTGACAGCACCAAGACCGGATGATGAACTGGCAGGACTGGTCGTCAGGGAAGCGGCTATTTTGATGACAGAACTCGTGGAGGACAATTCCATTGTCGGGGTGTTGGATCAGAGTTTTTTGGGGTTGGCGGTTGTTTAGTAAATATAGCAAAGAGGTGTAGTTATGTCGAGAAAGCAGTTTATATCAGCAGAAGAACATTTGGCCAAATTTGGGGTGACGGTACAGGAGGCTTATGGTTTTATCTTTGCCCATTTGGATGATCCGGAAATGATTTATGTAACCGCACGGGAACATGGTGTAACTAGGGCCATGTTGAATCAAATTACTGATGTTCCTGTCGCTGTTATTGATAATTATTTTATTGATGCGGGTATTGGTCCAGAGAGACTGGATCTTACGAGTATTCTATTTAATACTGATATAGGTACGCTGGAAACGTTGGTTGATTTTAATAACCATACTGATATTTTATCGATAGCTTCACTCAGAGAGCTGGTTCAGCCGCTGATTAAATGGCCAACAGATGATTATTATTATAATTTTCCTTTTACAGCTCGATATGATTTTCAACCTGATGACGGTATCTATGATGCTGAGGAATTAGGTATATCTCAATTAGGTGATATCGCTGCAACAGATGAGAATATAGAATCCATATTTTATGGTACATTGATCAACATGTTTTCTCGTTTTGATCAAGCAGAATTGAGTCAAATTAAAGCATTTCCGGAAAATGGCGATCCTGAAGATTTATTCACACTACTTGCTGATGCGTTAAACGATGCACCCGAAATTTCTGCCTGGACTGATGAGGAATTACTCGATTTAGTTGTTGACGAAGCCGTCTATCTCCATGATTACTTTATGGTGGAAGATACTTCTTTAGTCGGATTATTCGATCATAGCTACTTGGGTTATATACCTGTAATACATTAACTATTTTGTACTGTATCACTGTATCGCAATACAGTGATACAGTACAAATTTTAACAGGATAAAGGTATATTTATTTAATACATGCTGTGACTACACACTATTGTTCCACTGCCGCCAAAGGACATACCGGTACATCGACTACCTTCATAACGAAATATTGCTATTGGTGTGACCGATTCAATCTTGCGCGTTGAAATTGGAAATTTGAGGTCTTCTATCTTGGTATCTCTGCCCTTAAATACGAAAATATTGCCATTTTCATGATCTATGATGGGGATGAGTCCTATTTTTATTCCGAGTTGATTGAATGCTTCTTCAACCTCTTTTGGTAAATCATGTACTTTATGAATTGATTCAGGTTCTTTACTTCCAGATTCATAAGGGGGAATATGAGTGACAGGCTTATCATGTTCTTGTTTGCAGCCAATGAGTCCTAAAATTGCAATAGAAAAAATTGTTGTGATGATCAGTTTATTAACATTCATGCGTGTTGTCTCCTTTTAGAAATTTAAAGTAATACGTCCAAAAACCGTACGGTCTGGTACAAAACGGGAAATGATTTGTTCAGGCGATAGAAAATTATTATGAAATAAAAAGTTTTGATCGAGAAGATTTCTGCCTTCTAAACTTAAAAACCCTTTTCGATTGGGAAAACGATAGCTCAATACGCTATCGAGCAGGAAAAAATGCTCAATGCCTTCCTCGCGATCTACTTTCTGACGGACAAATGTGCCGGTCAAATTTGCGGATATTCCCATCGCAGTATAGAAGCTTACACCGATGGGCATCGTCAGTGTATCAATCTGGCGGAGACCATCGGAAGATCCACCACGTGATAATTTTTCGTAAGTGACCTCACTGTTAACCACCCAGTTTTTTTTCTGGATGCCATAAAGATAGGCACGGTATATCTTTTCTGTTCTTTTTTCAAATATCCCGTCGCCAAAAGGTACTTCGTATTCGCGCTGTGAAATTTCACCTCCGCCAATGATAGTGTCGGTGAAATAGGTATCTATGCCGATACCCATGCGTCGTGATCGGGTGCCATTGAGGTCATCAAATAATTGATTAAACCCGGCTATTTGAGTAGGTTCAAGTGTTTGCCGGGTGGCTAAAGACGCTTTAGTGCTTTCAAACCAGGCAAGTCGTAATCGCGTATTTTTTATAAAATCCCACTGAACGCCAAATTTTGGATCGAATGCGTCAAAATCGAGTATGTTTTCTGTATACGCGCCATAGTTGAAACCCAGTGTTAAATTAAGCTTTGGATTCCAATTGATATTGGAATAAGCATAACCATTTGTACTCTCTCTGTTGAAATTACCTTTAAGACAATTACTGATACAATTTGTGATCTCACTTGTGCGAATATTTCTGATTTTGTGAGACTGTTCAACATCGATGCGATACACATTCGTGCCAGCCAGAATATTAAATCGATTGCCACGGAATTGATATTGGGCTTCAGTCTGATAGCCGGCATCATGCGTAAGTATTTCATTATTGTTGGAGGCTGAGCGAGCAAAGGTATCTTGAAACTTTTTATCTAAGTAAATCCCGGAAAAAATAAAATCTTGCTTCGGGGATAGCGCATATCGCGTGCCGATACGTGCCGTATTTTCATCAATGTTCCGCCGAATCCGTCGTGGATCTTGTGGGTTTATTGAACGTAGTAGTCCCGTTCTATGGTGATCAAAGTCCGGCGATAAATTCCCCTGCTCGCTCGAGCGTGTTCGTACCTCCGCCTGAATATTAAGTTTTGGCGTGACAGCATGCTGTATAAATGCATTGAGAATATCGTGGTTCTGGTCATTATTGAGTCGAAAGCCATCGGTTTGATAATGAAACTGTCCCAGGCTGACTGACGTGCGCTCATAGAGTTTGGAAAAAACAATCTCGTTGCCGAACGTACTGTTATTACCAACAAAACCCGAAGTAACAAATTGAGCGCGGTTACGCTCCATCAACGGTGCAAATTCATTGAAACCAGCGCCTGAAGGGCCTGTGTGAGTAATGATATTCAGGTCCGCGACAGCCAGGCGAGGTTGAACCGGGTTGACATTAATGGGTTGCAGCAGTTGCGCTTGTAGCAGTTCACTGACGCGCGCGGCTTCATGCCGTGGAATATTGGCGTACGTATCGGATAAAAACCGGTGTGCGGAATGGTTGGATGGGTCATGGCTCAACGATTTGGCGGTTTCTACGATGGCGCGTTTGTCAAAACCGAGGTTGTCGTAAATGCGTGCGAGACTCGAGCTGCGTCCGGCCTGGTCCTGATCGAGCAGTAATCTGGAGCGGTAAACGGCGCGGTTGTCGTTGAGTTCGATCGATTTCTGAATGTCCTGAAGTGCTTCTACCGGCCGGTTCTGGGTTTGTTTCTGGATAGCGTCGTAGAACCAGGGCGTCGGGTCGAGCGGATCAAGTTCCTTAGCCAGTTCGAATTGCGTTTCAGCAAGCGAATAACGCTTCTCCTCAAAATACGCTTTGCCCAGATAGCTGCGGATCAGTGAATTGCCGGGATCGAGGCTTGCGGCAATCTCGAGTTGGATGCGGCCGGCTTCCAGCTGTCCCTCGCGGATGAGCGCCAGCCCCAGTCCGAGCCGTGGCATGGGATCAGCCTGGTCAAGCAGTATGGCTTCATGAAAAATTGATTGGGCTTCTTTCGTATTGATTTGTAGCAAGTAAGCAAACCCCAATACAGTCTGTGTTTTGGCAATGGTCGGATTCAGATTGACCGCTTCCTGTGCCGATTCCAGCGCCTGTTCGAGTTCGCCAACCGACATATGCAGCTCGGATAATCTTGCCCAGATCAGTGCATTCTGCGGGTCGAGGGTAACTGCGTGTTTGACACTGGCCAGTGCCGCGTCAATGTCAAAAGCGGCCTGTTGCGCATAGGAGCGCGCAAGCCGGGCAGGTGCGGATAAATTGTCATGTTGAACAGCCTGATGCGCCAGTTCCAGCGCGCGATCCTTGTCGTTCTGAACAACGGCGATGATGGATTTCAGCGCCATGGCGTCACTGTTACCGGGGTCATCGGCTAACAGACGGTCGAGGATGATTCCGGCTTCATCCGCCTGACCGACGGACAGCAGGTATTCGGCCTGCTGTATCCGGCTGCCGATGTTATCGCTGCTTTGATTCCGGTGATAGCCGATAATCGCCGGGTAATAGAGCGCCCACTGCACGGCATCCAGTGGCCTGACAATGGTTTCTTTCAGCGGCGGCCGGTTCTGATACGCGATTGCCGCTTCGTGACCGGCCAGCATCACGCTGCCGTGTTCATTGCTGGCGGATACGCGGCCTTCAAAGATGACCACCCGCGCATGATCGGTTTCCAGTTCGACGGAAAATTCCGTTCCTTCCACACCTGCATTCAGAAAGGGTGTTCTGACTTTAAACGGCAGTGGTGTGCGCGTGATGATATGGACTGCACCCTTAATCAGGTCAATCAACGCGGTGATTCTGTTTGCTTCGGTTTCGGGGATGGTGATCGTGGTGCGTTGATCAAGCCGCATGACGCTGTCGTTATTGAGACGGATGGCGGCGCGGCTGTGTGTGCGCACCCGTAATGCATCGCCGGCGCATAGCGCTGTATCAAGCACCACAGGCTCCCAGGATGCGGACTGATGACGGCGCACTTCGACAATTCCCTGTACTGAAACCACCTGCGCCGCTCTCACAATACAGGCATCCGCGGCGAGTGCATTGCGTATCTGAATGAATGGTGCGATGAAAAAAGCGGTGCAAGCCAGAAAGTAAATCCAGTTGATGCTTGCCTGTGAGAATGCCATCCTCGGAATATTCATCGTGTCATATACATCGTGTTATTCGTCGAGTTGCAAATACATATAAATTTTCCGGAAAATAGCTTAACACAAAATATTTTTAGTATTCTGATATATAAATCATTGTGACTGGATAGTCTTCAATGCATCAGTATCTGCTGATACAAAATAAGGTATAGCGATACGGATAGCGTATGTATCGTAGATTTAAAAGTCTAGCTCAATGCGATGGGTAAAGTCTGTGAGAAATATCACACTCAAACGATGATTCAAATTACGATTTTTCAGTCAGCCTGATGACGGGTTTCCATTGATCAGGCGGGGATTGCAGGCAGATATCGCGATAGAATTGTGTGGGGCCGTCATCCGGGAAAAGGTCCAGAATAGCTTGCCATTTCCGGATGGCATCAGTCCGTTGCTGCGAGTAGGCGTTCAATGCAGCGGTGAACATTTCGCACAGCAGCATTTGCTCCTTGCTGGCGGCCTGTTTGTGCGCGATTAGTTCCAGGAGCCGAACCGGCAGTGATTTTCCGGCGAACTGAAAATTGCCTAACGGGCGTGTCAGATAACGATTGATGCCTTCCATCACTTCGTGGGTGACCAGCAGTCTTGTTCCCAGGCGTTTGTTGATCGCTTCGATGCGGCTGGTCGTGTTGACGAGATCGCCGACTGTGCGGTAAATATAATCATCGTGCGTGCCGGAACCGAATTTGCTGATCAGCAATTCGCCAAAATGGATACCGATACGGGTCGGCATTGCGGGATGATTGCTTTCATTGTTGAACCGGTTGATATTATCCATGATGGCAAGCCCTGCCGCACAGGCCTGTTCACGCAGGGCTTTACTGGCCGTTGCGGCTTCCCAGACTGCCAGCATGGCATCGCCGATTTTTTCTGAAACGACACCATTATTCTGCCGGACCGAGCGGGACAGAACACTGAAATAATCATCCATGAGCGTTTTCAGTTCCCGCACGTCCGTTTTTTCGGCCAGCGCAGTGTAGCCTTCCATATCCGTGAACAGACAGGCGCCAAAGACTATCTGATCCTTGTGCAGTGCCGAGTCCATGTGCCGGATCATGTCTCCGACAACACGATCCGGCGTAAACTGACCGAACAGCGCCAGCAGTTGATCGCGTTCCTGCCGGGCGGCAAGATATTTGAGAAAAACAGCGCCTGCAATGGTGCAGGGGATAACAATAAAAAGCGGCGTGACCAGCGGCAGCCAGATGCCGGCCTGTTTGAAGGCCAGCCCGGCGGACAGGGCATAAGTGCCTGCCAGAGCTGCGCTGATGGCGGCCAGATGGCGACTGGAGCGTGCGGGAAGAATAATACCCAGTGCCAATCCCATGATAAACAGCAATCCCAGGCTGCCGGCATAAGGGAAGGGCCTGATGGGTTTGTTTTCGAGCAGATTGGCAAAGGCGGTGGCGGCAATTTCCACGCCACTGATTTTTACCCCCTCCGGATTGGTAAATACCGTGTGATAAGCATCCCGGATCAGTTCGTTTTCCGATTGCGTGGTCGCAGACAGGCCGACGAAAACGACTTTGCCGGCAACGGTATTGCGCAGTGTGTTCATCGCTGCTTTGTCAGCTTCGGCGGATTGCAGGATCTGGTAATACGGGACGGTCCGGATGCTGTACGGTGGCCCGTAAAAGTTCAGGTAATGCGCATTGGCGCCGGTATAGACATTGATCAGCGATTGAATCAGCTGTTTTCTCCGATCATCGAGGCGGCTTGCGCGCAATACCGGAATGATGCGCTGCCTGATGTCCGGATGATCGATAAACAATTGGCGCAGAAAAAAAATAACCGTCTCAATATGGTTTATCTGATGATGGTACCGTGGTAATTGATCAATATCCGGTGCCTGAATAATGTGGAGCAATGCCATCAGGTCATCATAAATCTGCAGGGTATACGTCTGGAAAACAATCACAGGAATGGTCGGGGCATCGCCCATGCCCGGTTTGAACGCCCAGTAGGCATTGACACGCGGCTTGTCCGGCAGCGGAAAAGGCGCGTGCGCAAAAACCGCTTCTGAGATTTCAGGCAACAGCGGTATGCTTTTTTCCTTGATCAGCCTGAATTGAAATGCATCGGCTCGGTTATCGGCTACATCAAGCAGCTCAGTGTGCAATCGCTCGACGATGACCACATTGCCCGCATTTTTGATGGCTTCAGCCAATTGTTGATCGTGTTCAGGGTTAGTGCCAGGGGTATGAAAAATCAGATCCAGCACAATGACTTCGGCCCCGGCACGGGATAATTGATTAATCAGGCGCGCATGAATATCCCTGGGCCACGGCCAGAAATTGGGTGAAACCGGCAATCCCAGCTGACTTGCGGACGGCCTGTCAATAGCGATAACCATCACTTTATCCGGTGGTGGTATCGCGCCGCGCAGCTGGAACAGCCCGTACAGGCCGTATTTTTCCTCGAGCTGCCAGCCCTGCGGCGTCAGATAGATGAAGCAGCCCAGCAGGCCTGAAAAAATTCCGAGGAGTATCTGCCTGACGCGTTTTGACATGGGATGGATTAAAAAAATTTTTCTGCTGTTCTGCTGCGGGTGTTTTATCCGGACTCAGGATCGGGTTCAATAAGCCGATCAAGCCAGATTTTAGTATACTTAATCCGATAAATGGTATTCGATCGGAAATTTTCAGGACTAAGCGGTATGATCATTGTGATTTCTCCGGCCAAGACGCTGGATTTCGAAACGCCAGCGGGTACTGGCCAGTATTCCACGCCCGATTTTCTGGACGAGTCGGCTGTATTGATCGATCAACTCAGAACACTGGAACCGGATCAGCTCAGCACGCTGATGTCGATCAGTCCCAAACTGGCGACGCTGAATTCCAATCGTTACTACACATGGACACGACCGTTCACGCCAGCCAATGCCAAACAGGCCCTGTATGCGTTCAAGGGTGATGTATATACGGGGCTGGATGCAGAAACGTTGTGTCCAGAGGATATTGATTTTGCGCAGGATCATTTGCGCATCCTTTCAGGTCTTTATGGCGTGCTGCGGCCGCTTGATCTCATGCAGCCCTACCGCCTGGAAATGGGGACGCAGCTGAAAAATATCCGCGGCGAGAATTTGTACGCATTCTGGGGGGACAGGATTACCGATGCGATCAACCGTGAACTGAAGCAACAGAAAACGGAGACGCTGATTAACCTGGCATCGAATGAATACTTTAAATCCGTTAGGCCGGAAAAAATCAATGGCACAATCATCACGCCGGTTTTCAAGGACCGGAAAAACGGTGTCTATAAAATCATCAGTTTTTTTGCTAAAAAAGCACGCGGCTTGATGAGCCGCTATATTATCCGGCATAAACTGTCCGAACCGGAAGCAATCAAGGGTTTCGATACAGCGGGTTATCACTTTGATCCGACAACCAGCAGTAAAAGCGAATGGATTTTTCTGCGTGAAGAATCGAAAACATGAGGGGACTTCACCGCGCGGTAGATTTACAGGAGCGATGGACACACAGATTTATATTAGGACGGATATGTAAGGAAATATTTTTTGTGAACAACGACGTATTGTGATGAAATCTGGATTTTTAGTGATCAGGAACGACAGATGAGCAATAAACCGTATATTGGATGGGCAAAGCAATATGTCGCGCTTTCCAATAAACATGATCTCCGAGGATTGGAAATCATGTTTCTGGGCAGCGCACTCTATCATTCGGATTATTTTGGGGAATACAAAGGCAGTGTCGCTATCCGCGAAATGATGACGAGTTTTTTTGCGCGTTATCCGGATGCGCACTGGGAAGTCACCCATTACTGCGAGATCGGGGAAAACGGTGTCGAATTTGATTTTCTGATGACAGGCACCGATGCGGCAGCGGGCGAGCCGGTCAGAAGGCACGGCCGGGAATGTATTTACTTTGAGCCGGATGGTCTGATCAGCCGCATCTATGTGTACAAACCTGACGAATATCAGTGATCAGGCCGAGGTGGATTATCAGGTATTGCTTCCGGTTCAGCAGGTTTCACATTTTCTGCTGCATTAGCCGTATCGCTTTCGTTAGCGGCATCACTCCCCGGTATTTTTGCGATGGAATGAAGACTTAAATGTGACGCAGCCTTGGCCAGCAAATGTGCGCTTACCGGTGCGGTGATGAAAAGAAAGAGGGTAATCAGTACTTCGTGCAGACTGATGTTTTCTGTATGCGTGCTGAAATAAATGGACGATGCAATCAGCAGGCTGCCGACGCCCAACGTTGTTGCTTTGGTCGGGCCATGCAGACGCATATATAAATCCTTGAGCCGGACAAGTCCGAGCGAGCCTATAAAAGTAAGCAGGGCACCGGTCAGAATCAAAAATGATAAAAAGTATTCCAGCATATAAAAATGAGTGTCTTTAAAAATTCAAAGTTCTAAACAAAGCGAGGCGCGAACAAAAAATGTTGACGCAACATATGATTGATATGTAAGGAAACATTTTTTGCGAGTAACAAAGTGTTGTGATGAGATGAAGTAAGCAGGCAATCCGCGAAGCGGATGCTCGCAAATTTGGATTTTTACTCGATAACATTGCCGCGCAATAGATACTTGCACAATGCGACTGTGCCGATAAAACCCATGAGTGCAATCAGCAGCGCCGCTTCAAAAAACAGCGCATTGCCAAGATAAATACCCAGTAAAACCAGCAAGGCAATGGTATTGATATACAGTGTATCCAGCGCCAATATGCGGTCGGGCATATCCGGGCCGAGCAGCAGGCGGTAAAAACTCATGATCACCGCGGCGGTGACCAGTACAAATGCGATTTGAATGGTAATCGTTAACATGATTCAAAAATCTCCTTCAATGGCTTTTCGTAACGCTGTTTGATTGTTGCGATGAGCGCATTTGGGTCTGTTTCATGCAATGCATGGATCAGCAGCGTGCTGCGATCCTCCGAGAGCCGTGCCGACAGGGTGCCAGGCGTTAAAGTCACGCTGCTGGCCAGCAGACTGATCGCGAGATCGGACGTTAAATCCAGCGGCAGTTTAACAAACACGGGTGTCAGTTTATCCGGGTTGCCGAGAATCAATCGTGCAACAGTGAAGTTGGATACGACGATATCGTACAGAAATATGATGCCAAAACGCAGCAGGGTCAGCGGTTTGCGGATAGTTATTTTTTCCGGCCAGAACCGGATTGTCAGCACCGGTATGATCCAGCCCAGCAGAAAACCGAGCAGAATGTGACCCGGTTCGATGCTGTTGTTCAGCAGCAGCCATAGGCCTGTAAGCGCGGATGTCAGCAAGGGATGAGGTAACAGTCGTGTCATGGTTGGATGACCTTCATGCGCAATACCGATTCGATATACGTTTCGGGGTGCAGCAGTTGATTGGCGATGGCAGCGGTATATTCGGTAACCGTTCCGGCGAAAATCACAAGACCCATACAGAATAGCAAGAGACAGGCAACCGGCGTCAGCTCAACGGTTACTGACAGCACACTGCGCGGCTGATCAGCGTCAGGATTGATGTTACCGGTATGCGGCGCCTGTGCGCGGTAAAACAGCATGCTGCCGCTGCGTGCCAGCGCGATCAGTGTGAACAGGCTTGTGATCAGTATGACACCCATGATCCAGGGCAGGGACGGATGGGGCAAAGCTGCATTCAGGATCAGAAATTTACCGATGAAGCCCGATAAGGGCGGTAAACCGGCGGTCAGAATCGCCGTGATAAAAAACAGCGTGCCCAGCAATCGATGTTGCTGAATGACCGGGCCGGGTTCAAACTGATCGTCCATGACATTACGCCGCTGGGCGATGCTGTCGGACAGCAGAAAGAATGCCGCTGCCGCAAAAGTCGAGTGCGGCAAATAATATAACGCAGCAGTGATTCCGGCGGCTGAATGGATGCCGGTCGCGGTCAACAACGTACCGATGGAGGCGATCACCAGATAAGCCACTTGCTGGCGCAGCCGGGTGCTGGCGAGAACGCCGAGAACGCCGACGATCAGTGTCAATAGGGCCATGGGCAACAGCCATGCTTCGACTAAATTGGCCGCCGTACCCGCCTGAGCGCCAAAAATCAGGGTATACACGCGCAGAATACTGTATGCGCCGACTTTCGTCATAATCGCAAACAATGCGGCAACTGCCGCTGTGGTATGCGCATAGGCCGCCGGCAGCCACAAATAAAGCGGCACCAGCGCGGTTTTCAGGGCGAATACGGCAAACAGCAGTAAACCGGCGATATGAATCAATACCACGTCATCCGCAGGCGCAGCGGCCACTTTGACCGCCAGATCGGCCATATTCAGCGTTCCGAGCAGGCCATACAGCGTTCCCACCGCAAACAGAAACAGTGTCGAGCCAACCAGATTAATGACAACAAAGTGTAGTCCGGCTCTGGTTTTTAGACGGCCGCCACCGTGCAGTAACAGACTGTATGAAGCCAGCAGCAGGATTTCAAAAAACACAAACAGATTAAACAGATCGCCGGTCAGAAACGCACCATTCAGGCCGAATAGCTGCAGCTGAAACAAGGTATGGAAATGCGCGCCGTTACTGTCCGTGCCGCGCGAGGCGTAAAATAACGCACAGATCGCGACAAGTGCTGTGATCATCAGCATCCACACCGCCAGCTGGTCGGCGACTAACACAATACCAAAAGGTGGCGACCAGTTGCCCAAGGCATAGGTGAGTATTTCGCCGCTGTTAACCGTGTTTAACAGTAATCCTGCGGTAATGATTTGCAGTACAACTGAAATCAAACTGAGGCTGCGTTTCAACGACAATAAGCGATCGGGCAATAACAGCAGCGCAATGCCCGTCAACAGCGGTAACAGCACCGGAAAGATAATGCTATGGCTGATCATGGCTTGTGCTTTCCATCCACGTGATCGCTGCCCATTTCAGAAAACGCTTTCAGCGCTAACACAATGACAAAAGCCGTCATGCCGAAACTGATCACGATGGCTGTTAGTACCAGCGCCTGCGGCAAGGGGTCGGCATACCGGGTTATACCATCGGCGATGATGGGCGGGGCGCCAATGGTGAGCCGCCCCATGACCAGAAGAAACACATTCACGGCATACGATAAAAAAGTCAGACCCAGCACAACGGAAAATGTGCGACCGCGCAGCGACAGATAAATACCGCACGCTGTCAACACACCGATGATTAAAGCAATCAGCAGTTCCATCAGCGTATTTGCCTTTTGACACGCATCGGATGGCTGTGGTGATGCACCAATCCCAGATGAACTAAAATGAGTAACGTGGCGCCGACAACGACGAGATAAACGCCCAGATCAAACGCCATTGCTGAAGCCAGTTCAAATTCGCCAATCATCGGCCAATGCAGGTGCGTGAATGTCGATGTCAGGAAAGGATAGCCAAAAAACCAGCTTGCCAATCCGGTCAGTGCGGCAATCAACAGACCATAACCGATAAAGTGATGCAGATTGAAAGGCATGCGTTGCTGCGTCCAGATGACGCCGTTGGCAAGATACTGCATGACCAGCGCAACGGCGGTAATCAACCCGGCGATAAAACCGCCGCCGGGCAGATTATGCCCGCGCAGCAGAATGAACAGGGAGACCAGCAGCGCCAATGGCAGCAGCAGGCGTGCAAAGGAAGCCATAATGACCGGGTGCGCATCCGTATCCCAGGCGCGGCCCTGGCTGTCATGGCTGGATCCAGCCAGTTTCAGCTGTTCCAGCATGGCGTAAATGCCGAGACCGGCCAATCCCAGCACGGTGATTTCGCCCAGCGTATCATAACCCCTGAAATCGACCAGGATCACATTTACAACATTGGTGCCGCCGCCGTCGGGCAGACTGTGTTCCAGAAAATAATCCGCAATGGTTTCATAAGGGCGCGTCAATACCGCCCAAACCAGAAGCGCGACGCCACCACCGGCAACTGAAGCGATGACCGCATCCCGGCTGCGCAACCATGCGCCTGATTCCCTGGGAGATTCCTGCGGCAGGAAATATAAGGCCAGCAGTATCAGAACAATGGTGACCACTTCGACAGAGATTTGTGTCAGAGCCAGATCAGGCGCTGAGAATTTTATGAAAACCAGCGATACGCCCAACCCCACGGTGCCCAATAAAATGAGCGAGACAAGCCGCCGCCGGTGCATGACGGTGGTCGCGACAGCGGCAACAACGATAACCAGCGCAACCAGCAGACTGACAGCATCAACCGCTAAAATAGCGCGCCCGCCGGTCAGCGGGTAATTGGCATCCATAGCCGACAGGCCGGATAGACCAAGCGCCAGGATAAACAGCATGAAAATAAACAGCATGCGTTGCAGCGATTGCTGATCCAGAAAATGGATCACGGTGTCGGCCAGATAAAACAGTTTTGCCAGAAACAGTTCATACAGTGTTTTGAAGTTCAGCCATTTGTCCAGTCGTTCCTGCAGCGCAAATAACGGCTTGCGAATCAGGTAGACAATCACGCCACCGACCAGCGCAGTGATGCTCATGTATAGTGCGGTATTAAATCCATGCCAGATGGTCAGATCATGCGCCGGAACAGAACCCTGCAGGACGCTGGAAGCCGCAAGGGATAAGATCGGCGCAACAGTGAACGCCGGAAAGATACCGATCAGCAGGCATAGCGCGACCAGGATTTCGACCGGCACTTTCATCCAACGTGGCGGTTCATGCAGTTGTTTCGGTAAATCGGCAGAGATTTCCCCAAAAAAAACGCTATGGATGAATCGTATGGAATACGCCACGGCAAATATTCCGGCCAGCGTTGCCGTTGCTGGCAACAGCCACTCCCAGGGCAGATCGATAAGTGTCAATGTTTCGGCGAAGAACATTTCTTTGGACAGAAAACCGTTAAATAGCGGAACGCCTGCCATGGATGCCGCAGCAACCATCGCGAGTAAGCCGGTATACGGCATGTATTGCCATATACCGCCCAATATACGCATATCGCGTGTGCCGGTTTCATGATGAATAATCCCTGCAGTCATAAACAAAGCCGCTTTAAAAATCGCGTGATTGATAATATGAAAAGTACCGGCGAGCACGGCCATCGGCGTGCCGATGCCAAACAGCAGCGTGATCAGGCCCAGATGACTGATGGTTGAATAGGCCAGCAAGCCTTTCAGGTCATGTTTGCACAGCGCAATATAGGCGGCCACAAGCAGTGTGACCAGCCCGGTAATGCAGACCAGCCAGAACCAGGCCGACGTGCCTGACAGCGCCGGAAACAAACGCGCCAGCAGAAAAACCCCGGCTTTGACCATGGTGGCCGAATGCAGATAGGCGGAAACCGGCGTTGGTGCCGCCATTGCATTGGGCAGCCAGAAATGGAAAGGAAACTGCGCCGACTTGGTGAATGCGCCCAGCAAAACCAGAATCAGCATGGGCAGGTATAAATCGTGCGCACGGATTAAATCGCCGGACGCCAGGATATCCGTCAGATTGTAACTGCCGACAATTTCGCCCAGCAGGATAAATCCACCCAGTAATGCCAGCCCGCCACCGCCGGTGACGGCCAACGCCATGCGCGCGCCGATGCGCGATTCATGCCGTGTCTGCCAGTAACTGATCAGCAGAAACGAGGACAGACTGGTTAATTCCCAGAAAATCAGCAGTTGAATGATATTTTCGGACGTGACAATGCCGAGCATTGAGCCCATGAACATCAGCAGATAGGCATAGAAGCGTCCCATATCATCGCGTTCGGACAGATAATGCCGGGCATAGAGGATGATCAGCAGGCCGATGCAAAGAATGAGGAGCACGAATAAAAGCGCAAGCCCGTCCAGACGGAAAGCAAAATCCAAGCCCGGTTGCGGTATCCAGCGGATGCTTTGCACCAGAACCTGTCCTGAAAAAGCATCCGGAATAAGCGGAAGCAGAAGAAACAGCGTAATCAGAGTGATCAGGCCCGCCCCCCAGGCGGTGTGCAGACGCCCCATGCGCGAAATTGCCGCGACTAAAGCGGCGCCCAGGAACGGTGTTAACGCGATGAGCGATAGATTCATACAATAGAAATGCTGAAAGCAAAGGGCTATACAAAAGGCCCTATTGTAGGCGATGTCTCCAGTTTAAAAAATTTTTTGGTAAAAGTACGGGAAAGCCAGCTTTTTTTGCTCATGCATCGTTTCCCTCCGAAGACGCTAAAACCACCCCGTCAGGCTTTGCCTGACACCCCTCCAGAGGAGGGGAATTTTGTGCTGGCTTTATTGGGTATTCTTCCACAAGCGGGGTTTTCCGGGGCATTCCCTTCTATGGAGAGTTGCCCCGTTCATAGCCCGCTTCAGCTATGATTCCCCTCCTGTGGAGGGGTGCCCCGCAGGGGGCGGGGTGGTTAAAGCCGGATGCTGCAAAAGAAACTGCATCACTCCTGGTAAATTACTTTTTACATCCCTATCCAACAAATGGATTACAGTCAAGCCCAGACGCATGAGATAAGCATTCCGCTCAGCATCATATTCCGCCTTGTGGTCATGACTGCTGCCATCTATTTCAATCACGACTGCTTTTTCAGCGCAGTAAAAATCGACAATGTAATCACCGATGATTTTCTGCCGATCAAAATCTAACCCTGAAAATTGACTATTCTTGATCTGGTTCCACAACAACACTTCAGACAAGTTGCCCGCTCGCCGTAACGCTTTTGCGCGTTGTTTTAGTACCGGATTGTACGGTAGTGTCATATAACGAGCCGTTTTCCGCATTACGATTCTCTGTTAGGTTTCGCCCGCGCTTGCCTATGATTTTAGTCTTTGATCACCGCGCTATAGCCGAAATAATCCCAAATCCGCACGAATCCTGTCAACCCGTTTTGTTATTCGTGTTGTTACCGAGCGGATGATCTGCTGCATCGCAGATGTATGTTTTTGCTACAAGATCGGGTGCTTTTGCGGTTGTTTCCAGGATAAAGGCAAATGGTGGCGTAAATCGCTTTCGGCCGATCATTCGCAATCTGTGGAAAAGCATTGCCTGAAATGGTATAAAGCGCACTGAGTTTAATAAACGTTTAGCGATTGAAACGCCAACTTAAGCAAATAACCCAGGTTTTCAGTTGCAAGAAAACATTCATAAACCGAACAATACCTTACCCGTCAAGCGCTGCCTTGGTAACGCCCTGGCACGATAAAACCTATGACTCTTTCAACACCACAAACGATTTCAGACATCGCACAGCAGAAAATTGTGCAACTCATCGCCACCGAGCTTACGGTTACGCCGCAACAGGTTGCGGCAGCCGTTGACTTGCTCGATAGCGGCGCAACAGTCCCTTTTATTGCGCGTTATCGCAAAGAAGTCACCCAGAATCTGGATGACACCCACCTGCGCACGCTGGAAGAACGTTTGCAATATTTACGTGAACTGGAAGAACGCCGCCAGACCATTCTGGCTTCGATTGAGGAGCAAGGCAAACTCACCGATGAGCTGCGCCGTGCGGTCGAACAAGCCGCGACAAAGCAGTTGCTGGAAGATATTTACCTGCCCTACAAACCCAAACGCCGCACGCGTGCGCAGATCGCCCGGGAAGCTGGCCTGGAGCCTTTGGCGGATGCGTTGCTGCATGATCCCACTCTGGTTCCTGAGCAAGAAGCCGCGCAATATATCAAAGTACAGCCCGCTGCTGAAGGTGTGGAGGCGATCAACGTGCCCGATGTCAAAACCGCACTCGAAGGCGCACGCGACATTCTGGCTGAGCGTTTCGCTGAAACGGCCGACTTGCTCGCCGCCTTGCGCAATAAACTCTGGCATGAAGGGATCGTGACTTCCACGGTGGCAGCGGGTAAGGAAATGGCGGAAGAAGAAAAATTTCGTGACTATTATGCCTATGCGGAGCCGATCCGCACGATTCCCTCACACCGCGCACTGGCATTGTTCCGTGGCCGCGCCTTGGGCGTACTCAGAATTGAGCTGGGTCTGGATGAAGCATCGGAAGCGAGCGTACCGCACCCCTGTGTCGCCATGATTGCCACCCATTTCGGTATCGAGAATCGGGGACGCAGCGCGGATAAATGGCTGGCGGATGTCTGTCAATGGACCTGGCGTATCAAGGCACACCTGCACCTCAGCACCGAATTGCTGTTGCAATTGCGCGAAGCCGCTGAAGCGGAAGCCATCAAGATATTCAGCCGTAATCTGCGTGAATTACTCCTGGCCGCACCGGCAGGCCCCAAGGCTGTACTCGGTCTTGATCCCGGTTTCCGTACCGGCTGTAAAGTCGCCGTGGTCGATGCCACGGGGAAATTGCTGGAGACCGGCACGATTTATCCCCACCAGCCACGCAATGACTGGCAGGGATCACTGGCAACCCTCACACAACTGGTTCTAAAGCATGGTGTCGAATTAATCTCGATTGGTAATGGTACGGCCAGCCGCGAAACGGATAAATTGGCCATCGAAGTCATTAAGCGCGCCGCAGAACAAAAGCCCGAGCTTAAGATAGCCAAAATCGTCGTCAGCGAAGCAGGTGCCTCGGTCTATTCCGCATCAGCCTTTGCGGCGGCCGAGTTTCCCGATCTGGATGTGAGTCTGCGTGGTGCTGTCTCCATCGCCCGGCGCTTGCAAGACCCGTTGGCTGAGTTGGTCAAGATCGAACCCAAATCAATTGGTGTCGGCCAATATCAACACGATGTCAATCAGCGTATCCTGGCACGGTCGCTCGATGCCACCGTTGAAGACTGCGTGAATGCCGTCGGCGTAGATGTCAATACTGCGTCGACGCCATTGCTGGCACAGGTTTCCGGTCTGAATCGCGTATTGGCTCAGAATATTGTGGACTATCGCGATAGTCATGGCCCGTTCATGAATCGTAAAACTATTCTCAAAGTACCCCGCGTCGGTGAAAAAACGTACGAGCAAGCGGCTGGTTTTTTGCGTATCAATGATGGTGACAATCCGCTGGACCGCTCCGCCGTTCATCCGGAAGCCTATCCTGTGGTCGAACGCATCCTGGCACGCCTGAATAAAGGGATCGAGCACGTCATGGGTCGACCGGAAATACTGAAGGAACTCTCTCCGGAAGCGTTTATCGACGACACCTTTGGTCTGCCGACCGTTAAAGATATTTTCATTGAATTGGAAAAACCCGGCCGCGATCCGCGCCCGGAATTCAAAACGGCAACCTTCCGGGAAGGTATCGAAACGCTGGCAGACCTGCAACCCGGCATGATTCTTGAAGGCGTGGTCACCAA
>CAZTCY010000012.1:0-51004 GCA_964612715.1 uncultured Nitrosomonas sp.
CGGAAGCGCCCGCACGACAGCGGCGGTGCGTCGAGCGATACAACATAGTCAAGAGCCCGTGTAGGCCTGATTAGCTTCGCGTAATCAGGCTTTTGCGTTTTATCATCAGCGTTGATGAATTAACAAAGCTTTATTGTTGCTATCGGCATCAACAAGAATAATTATCCTATTTCTTAACTGCTTAGGTGATATGGATATAAGGAAGGTTAGAGTTGAATAGCTAAAATAGCTAACTTAGTTATTCTGATGCTCAATTTTTGGGGCTACTTTAATAGAATTAAGGTGGGCTGGAATGCAGCTGGTCTAAATCCTTGACAGGATTACCCATTATGCTGAATTATAAGAATATGTCTTACAAAGGAGTAAATACGATGCCCCGTACGCTTACTTTTCAACCCAGTGAGGAATTGAGTGATTTTATCGAGAGCCAGGTTGAGGCTGGTCGGTACCAGAATCAAAGTGAAGTCGTTAGAGCCGGTTTACGCTTACTACAAGAGCAGGAGGCAAAATCTAAAGTTCAACAACTGCGTCAATTGATAGATGAGGCGGAAAACAGCGCAACGATTGGCGGTTGGAACAAGGAGGAATTTTTGGCCAAGATTAAAACAAAGATGAATGACAAATAAAAAATTCTACGTTCGCAAAACAGCTGACAGAGATTTAAATAATATCTTCATCTACAGTGTTGAGGCCTTCGGTATGAAGCGAGCTGAAAAATATATTGATGACTTAGTATCAGCTTTTCAATTTTTGGCGGATAACTATCGCCAAGGGAGAGATTGTAGTCATATACATTCGAATCTATATGCGTGTCACATGTGATTTACTATAAACCGACTTACGATGGTATTTCAATTTATAGCGTGTTACATAAATCAATGGATTGTGAAAAACATTTAGATACCTGATTTTAACAAACACTAAAAAGTCTCCGGAAAATCCGGGCCGATTCAATGCTACTATACGCAGTATTTTTAACAGTGTTTCGATGAAGACTGACTGCTTCGGGAATTTACCAGATCAGTATTCAACCGGATGGAAAGAACATCCTGAGTGGTATTGATTACCGGCCATGACTCGAAATGGCCTTATGCGTAAATGGAAGTGTGGTAAATAATTTGATATGGAAAACTATGAGGCTTTATTAGCAACACTGGCTTTGTTATTGGGTGTGTCCTGGGGCAGTGGCATTAATTTGTATGCGGTGCTGCTGGTGTTGGGCTGGGGGGGTTCTGCGGGGCATATTGATTTGCCGTCTGAGTTATCCGTTCTGGAAGATCCGCTGGTGATTGGTGCTGCCGGTGTGATGTATTTTGTCGAGTTTTTTACCGACAAAATTCCCGGGGTCGATTCGATATGGGACACGATTCATACGTTTATTCGAATACCGGCTGGAGCCATGCTGGCGGCCGGCGCGGTAGGGGATGTGACGCCCGCGCTGGAAATCGCTGCCGGGATTCTGGGTGGCGGTATAGCCGCTACAAGCCACGCAGCGAAAGCCAGTACACGCCTGTTAATCAACACTTCGCCCGAGCCGGTCAGTAACTGGTCAGCATCTCTATCTGAAGATCTTCTGGTGTTGGGCGGGTTGTGGACTGCATTGAACTATCCCTTGGTTTTCCTGGCCTTGTTCGTTGTTTTTATCGTGTTGATTATTTGGTTGTTGCCGAAATTATGGCGCCTGATAATATTGTTTTTCTCAAAAATTGGCGTGTTTTTAGGTTTTAAACAAAACCCGGTCTCCGATATACCGGATGCGGAGAAAACGGATGAAAAGAGTACCGATGAAAATCGCCTGACTCAACTGGAACGCTTGCAGCGGTTACGCGACGGCGGCGCGTTGACTGAAGCTGAATTTCTTGAGCAAAAAAATAAAATACTGAATAAAAATCCAGAATAATTTACTAAAATATCCGTTTTTTCGTCTTTGTTGAATCGATTGAAGAAATGTTTACTAGGAAATCGTTATCCGTTTTTGTTACAACGTATTTAAGATCAGAGATTTATTCGTATAAAGCATTACATCAGAGCCTGAGAAGCTTCGATTACAAAGTAATGCTGGTTTGTGTGGTCACGGCTTTTGTGTTGACCTGTTCGTATTACTTCAGTGATTACAAATACCTGATTTCATTGTTTCTAAGTCTGGGATTAACGGACTGGGCGGAGCAATTTCGCCATGCCATGACCGTGCATACCGATGCTGCTTTTTATCGTTCGCTTTATTGGGCATCGGTGGTGATTATTTGCTATCTGGCGTTGCCCGTGATTTGTATCAAGTGGGTATTCAAGGAGAACTTCTCAGATTACGGTGTAAGCTTCAAAGGGTCGCTTAAGTATTACCGGTTATACGTGCTGATGCTTGTTGTCATGGTGCCGTTGGTGATTTATTTTTCAGCAACCGAAAGCTTCCAGAAGACTTATCCTTTTTATAAAGTGCTGCCGGGAGAAAGTCTTTTTCCAAAATTTTTTATCTGGGAAATCTTTTATTTCCTGCAGTTCTTTGCACTGGAATTTCTGTTTCGCGGATTTATATTGCATGGCACCAAACACCGGTTTGGTTTTTATGCGATTTTCTTCATGACGGTGCCTTATTGTATGATTCATTTTGGCAAGCCCATGCTGGAAACGATTGCAGCGATAATTGCCGGTGTGATTTTAGGCTATATGAGCCTGAAAAGCCGAAATATCTGGCTCGGTGTTTTTGTGCACTGCAGCGTTGCTTTGATGATGGATGTCGCCGCTTTATTTCGTAAAGGCATACTTGGTGGTGGAACAGACGGATTGAATTGATCTCGAAGTATGTGAGTCATTTTGAGTTCGATTTTAACGCCGCAATGCGCTCTTCAGTGAAATCTTGAACAGGTTCTTAGAGAGTAAAAGCAATACCGGTTTCGTAAAGACCGACCAGGTTGATGTTTTCAGTGTTGAAGTGCGAGGTTGCCGCGAACAGCGTCAGCTCGACAGCTGATAGCGTATGATTGTCGAGTTGAAAAATATAGGGCTGTATTTGCGTGGCAGTCGGTTCGCTGCCGAACAGGTTATGCCACAACAGCCTGGCGGTATCTTCGGATGTATGAACACCCGCTGCATCAAGGGCGATGGTAACCAGTTGTTCTCGTGTCAATCCATCATCGACATAGGCCAGGCCGGTTTTGACAATCTCCGGGTTATGAATCGCTTCCGCGCCGAAAACTGTTCCGAGGAGTCTGGCCAATATACCCGCATTGCCGTCGATATCGAGCGCAATCCCGATATCGTCAAATAATACACGTTCGATATCAATAAGCGTATCTTCACCCTCACGGCCGGTTTGATCAGAAACCAAGAAACCATTTCCCGTTTTGCGGAGCGTGTAATTGTGCTGAACGCCGTTGAATAGCACCTTGTCTATGCCGGTTCCACCCAGAAAAGTATCATTACCCGCCATGCCCATGAAGGTATCGTTGCCTTCATTGCCGGATAAGCTATTGTCATACGCATTGCCATAAAGCACATCATCATGACGGCCGCCGCTTGCATTCTCAATGACCGTGTCATAGGCAATCCAGACATTGGGTACCGGAATGCTTCCGGTAGCGCTCAGCGCGTGTACCGTGTCACCGATAAACGAGCCTTCGCCTGCTTGCAGCTGAATAAAAGCAGGCCGGCCGCCTGTGTAACTGATTGTATCGATTCCGCCGCTGTCCCACAGTGTTTCATGATAAGTGGCGTCGTCGGTATAGTGATAAACGTCGGCGCCGCTATGGAAGCGGTTATTGGCGCCGTACATATACTGAATGGCCTGGATATCGAGCGGCATCGGTGTGGTAGGGTGATAGTCAAAAAAGGACTGCTGATTTCCGGCGATGGCTGAGTAACTCATAATAGTCAGTGACATGGTATCTTCGCCAACCGGAAACCCGGCATCTTCAAAAGGATGTTCAAGTCCTAAGGCGTGCCCGATTTCATGCAGCAGGGTCAGAAAGGAAAAACTGCCCGCAGTCCATTCTCTGAGTGCGCTGTTACTCGATTTGTTGATCCAGATATCACCGCCCCAGGCGCCAAAGGCCGGTAAGTAAGTCCATGCTTCAGCATCATCCAGATCGCTGATTTCGGTATAGGCAACGCGTATATCGCCGACATTGTCCTGTGTTTCGTCGATTAAAATAAATTGAATGTCTGCAATATTTTCCCATTGCCGCAGGGCCTGCTCAAAATCAGAGCGGTTGGACGGGGAAATCGGCATATAGGCGGGGCTCCAGGGTTCCTCGCCAGGGCCATACCCCATATAGGGATGCGGAGACCAGGGCGCGCCGTGGTCCGGGAAACTGTAACTGATCAGATTTTCCGCCCAACGTACATCCGAAATAATGGAATCAGCCAGACCCAGGCCGGGCGTATCAATGAATGTAATATCACTGGAAAAGAAAGGTGTCGGCATGGTTTCTGGTCTGGATATCGGGTTTATCGTGAGTGTATCCGGGTGAGATCATCCGGAAAGCATTAAAAAAACGCAATGCTGTGTTTCAATGACCCGGTACGGGTATATGTTTACCGATTTTGCCCGAAAAATTTTAAATCGGGTTTATGCGTGGATGAATAGATGAGAATCCAGTTCAACCATCGACATGGGGATATCCGATAAAAAATCCTTGTGCAAAATCCACATTCAAATCTTTTAAAATGAGCAGTGTTTCATTATCTTCGACGCCCTCTCCAACAACTTGTTTGCCGAATGCATGCACCATGGTCGTAATTGCATTGACAAAATCCCGTTCGTCTTTATTGACGGCGATATGCTTAACGAGTGATCGATCAAGCTTTACATAGGCCACCGGAAGTTGTTTCAGGTAGTACAGCGAGCTGAATCCCGCGCCGAAGTCGTCGACAGCGAACTTGAATCCATGTTTGATGATAATGTCAGCGATATTTGCAGCTTTTTCCATGTCGGCAATAATGGCCGTTTCGGTGATTTCGAATATCAGCCGGCCGGGGTCGAGGCGGTAATCGGAGATTGCCTGTGTCAGTAATTGCACCCAGTTGTCATTGACAAACACAGAGGTTGAAAGATTGATTGAAAGTCGTTTTGTTGCATCGTTCATCAGCGTTTTCAGGGCCAGCTGGATGACGTACAGGTCAATTTCATAAGACAATCCCGAGCGTTGGCCGCTGTCCAGAAATTCACAAGGGGGAACGATGCGGCCATCTTTCATGCGCAGCCGCAATAATGCTTCATGGTAAATAACATTGCCGGTTGGAATATCAATAATGGGTTGCATATGGAAGAATAAATGGCCTTCGTTTAATGCATGCAGCAAGATGTCCTTCCAATAGATATTCTGTGACAATTGATCCGCATGTCCCTGATCATACGTAAAAAGCTGCACCTGCGACCGGCCGGCACGTTTTGCCTCGAACATCGCCATATCGGCATTGGCCATTAGCTCATGTACGTCATTGCCGTGATGCGGCAGCAGTGCGACACCGATACTGACGCCCAGTCTGTACCGTTTTTCTCCATAGGGGAAAATCATGCTTCTGACGAGTTCAATCAATTCCTGGGCAAAGATTCTTGCCCCGTTTCCGTTGGTATGCGGCATTAATATACCGAATTCGTCGCCGCCGAGACGCGCAACGATATCCGATTTGCGTGTGCGTTTCTGGATTTCATGGGTTATCAGGCGCAGCAGTGCGTCACCTGCAGCGTGTCCGCTGGTATCATTAATTTCTTTGAAATGGTCCAGATCAAAAAGTAACAACGCTGAGGTCTGATGATTGCGTTTGCTTTCAAGCATGGCGCGGGAGATTTCTTCCTGAAAGCGCCGCCGGTTTACGAGGCCCGTTAATTGGTCATGATCCGCCAGCCAGCGCATTTTCGATTCCGCTTCGACGCGCTTGGTGACATCCAGTCCCACGGATAAAATCGCCGAGCCATCCGCATGCTCAGTCATCAGTGACGTATGAACCCATACGATTTGATGTTTTTCGTTTTCGCTCGTAATCAGCGTATGTTCATGCTCAAGCCGCCTCTGGCCACTCTTGTTCATGTTCCTGAGTTGCTTGTATATGGTTTTACTGATTTTCCGGTCGGGTATTAAGTCGGTGAATTTTGTACCCTCCAGCTGATTTGCCGAAAACCCGGTGAGCTGCAACGCGAATTCGTTGGCCATACGGATAATGCCGTCACGTGTTTGTGTTAAGACCAACACCTGTGCTGAAGTGAGCAGGCCTTGAATGAAATCCCTTTCCATCTCAAGTTCCACATTTTTTTTTGCGATGGCCTGGCTGTTTGCGTCGAGTCTTTCGGAAAGTGTAAGCGCGCTGTCATATAAAATATCAATTTCGTCACGCAGCAGTTTTGATTTTTGGCGCGTGGCAAAGTAATCGTGTACCTGGCGGTAATTTCCGGCGGCAAGCAGCGGTAGTCTGTGTGCAAGCTCTTTAATACGCTGGGTCGGGATTCCGACCAGATAAATGAGACCCAGTTCAGCGATGAGCAAGGTAATGACGGTGATGATCAATCCCTGCTGGACTGCACTGTCAATCCGGTTGAGACGGTCTGTGACATCGGATATAAAAAGAATAGCGCCGTCTTTAACATTCAGAAAGCTGGATAATGGGATATAGTGAATGTCGTAACTGGTATTATTCCATTTGACGATTCGCCCGTCTTCAAAGGCGAGCGGTGTGTCGAAACGCTCGGTCAGATCGTGCAGCATGGGTATCATTCTGTCTGCGTTTGAAACGCCTGCAATACGGGTCGACCACGGATCAAGAACATCGCCCTGTATACCCGGTTGCAGTGGCATGGCCAGCACAAAGTCGGTATTGGTGACCACATTAAATTCAATAATGAAATCGGCAATCGATTGACTGATGGTCATGACGCCGATATTGCGGCCCTGTTCCAGTATCGGAACGAATGCGTAAAGGAGGCAGTGGGGCGTACACACCAGAAGACTGCTTGGTTTTTCTTTATTTTGCACTTCTGCCACTTTTTGATGCAGCCAGGTTTCGGTTGCGATATTATGGATATTATCCGACTGGGTCCAATACCAGGCCAGACTGGCGTCAGCGGCGAAAAAACCTATTTCATGAATATCCAGTTCAAAGCCAAGCTTAGTGTAATTTGCATTCGGAGGATTGAGGTCGCTATTTTTTTTGGTGATATGCGGATCGGCGGGGTCATCAACATCAAAAATGGAGGCCAGCGCACCGCTCAGGCGTATAAGACGGTCTGTTGTGTGGATCAGTAAAACATCCACCTGGCGCTTGAGATACATGACTTCTGTTTGCCGCTGGCTGCGAAACTGCGAAGTCAGATAATAATGATTTAATATGTAGAAGACAGAACTGAGTCCTATCAGCAGCAGACTGACCCATAGGAAACCCTTCCAGTGCAGGCCTAAGAATAGCTGTTTCCGCTGACTTCTAGACATATATTTGTAGCCGTTATAGCATCATGCTGTTCAAGTTAAGCCAATGAAAAAGATCGTTAAGATCGTTACGTCGATCATTCAGTGATCAAAAATAGCCGAATAACCGTCAATTTTTCCGGGCGTTCCTCCGCTCTGAAAAAACAGCCGAAGGTTACAGGTTACAGGTTTTTTTCCTGCTTTAGACAGGGATCGATAGTTTGAGATCCATTTATTTCGCGTCGATAGCCAAGCATGACAGCGTCTGGAAGAAAATTGCCATGATCTGCTTCTACTGTATAGGGCGCGCATATGCAATTGCAACTATTCAGCGTGAAACTATAGCTGATTTTCCATGATTCAGCATACCTCTTTTTTTGTGAATGAACACATCGATATAGTGAATGATCCTGGACGGTTTTCAGTGTTTCCCGCCAGTGTGCGTGTCGAATGATGGATATCATCCCTGGTTACCACAAGGTTGAGAGTGTGATTCAGGATCGGTTATTTAACGATCGTGGCTGGATTTAAATGAATGACAGCAGATTTATTTTTAAGGCTAATCGGTTTCAAAAACGACGACCGGCGATAGCGTACGCTGTAATAGCCAAACAATAGGCAGTGCCGGATCGGCATATGCTGAGAGTTGATCCAACAACCGCCGTTTACTGGAACCTGTTGCAACCAGAGCGATTTTCTGACTGCGCGCGAGTATTCCAAGCGACAGGCTTACGCGTTGTGGCAGTGTGACAGAGGAACTCACGGCGAGACAGGGTGTTTCCGTTACACTGTGCGGTTTTTCATGCAACCTCAGGTATGGAAACAGTGATGCGATATGACCATCCTCACCCAGGCCGAGGACCGTGAGTGTGAAAGGTTGTGGTATTTTTGCGAGACGTTGCGAAATTTCAGGAATCGCTTGTCCGGGGGTGTCATGCTGTGTTTTGAGGCCGACAAAATGGGCTTCTTCCGGTAAATGATCAAGTAAGCTTTTTCTGACGAGATGTTCGTTTGAGTCTTCCGAACCGGTGTCGACCCAACGTTCGTCGCTCAGTGTGATGGTGATGCGATTCCAGGGTAAGGGTTGTGCCGCGAGTACCGGAAGATAAAAGCGCGGTGTATTACCGCCGGGGACAACAAGGCTTGCGGTTTGCTGCGTGCTGAGCGCATGCGCTAAAACGCTTGCTGCATAGTCAGCGAAACCGTTTGCCAGTGCTACACTGTCTGAATAAGCGATTCTGTGTATCCGATTGTGCATTGCGTCATTAAGCGGTCAGTGCGCTAAAATCGGCAACCACATAGGTTCCGGGAGGGAACGGATTGGTATCGCCGGGGCGGACACGGCCGAGGAATGCAATGCCGTTGGCCTGAGCGCCTTCATAATCCGCCCAGGCGTCGCCGATCATTAACACGGATTCAGGATTGAGGTCATGGTCAGACAGGATTTCCGCAATCAGTGCCGTTTTGAGTTTTGGCGCGCCGCGTACCTGTTTGAAATAGGGGGTCAAGCCACGCCGTTCAACAATCACCTTGAGTTCCATTTCCGGCGTGCCGGAAGCTACGAAGAGCGGAATTCTTTCGGATTGTTGCCGGATGAGCGCATAGGCTCCGGGAACGGCTTCGGCAGCGATGACGGCTTCCACGACGCGTTCAGAAAAATGCCGGTCAAGCGCTTGCTCTTCTTCAGGTGTCAATGGCGGTCTGTTCAGTAATTGCTGCTGGAAGTGGCGGAACTTGTTGTACCGTGACAGACCGCCATTTTGCGTATGGTATTTAACGACTTCAGCAACGATCTCTGCGCCATGGGGGCGATAAAGTGCCGCAAAGGCCTGTGTTTTGATATCCCCGGATTCCGCGATAACGCCGTCAAAGTCAAAAATGATGGCCTGGAAAGTTGTCAGATCAAACATGCGGTCAAGTTCGATTACGCCCGGTTATCGGACGAGGCGGGTGTGGCGTCATCGTTTTCATCCGCGTGTTCCAGGTCTTGGTGAATTTCGCGGATGCAGTCGAGTAATCCCTGACCCAGGTCGACATGTTCATTGAGCACCAGTTTGCGGCCGATGCGGGGTTGGAAAGCATAGGGTGTGATTTCGTAGTGATGGACGGCATTCGCTTCATCAAAGTGGAGTGTTATGGGCCACGGCATGATTTCGGAAATCATGGTCATGACATCGCGGATGCGCAGTTTCTCCTGTCCGGTGAGGATGAGATGCCGGTTGGCGTATTCCGGGGCTAGTATCTGGACACTCATACGTGCGGCGTCTTCGACATGAATATATTCGCGCATGGCATTACCACCGCCTTTGTAGGTGATAGTGCGGTGCATGATGGCTTCATGCAGCATGCGGTAGATGCCGTTGCGCCGGTCGCTGCGGCGGCCGTACAGCGAACCGTAGCGCAGAATGTTGTATTCCAGCCCGTAACGGTCATGGTAGGTTTCGGTGAAGCGTTCGGCCGCCTGTTTGCTGGCACGGTAAAAAGAGCCGGATTCCGAATAAACATACACACTGCTGGCAAAAACAAAACGCCGTGCATTGGCCAGGCGCGCGGCTTCAAGTACGTGTGTATTGCCGAGTACGTTAATCGCGGCAGTGGCTACCGGCTTGTTGTGTGCTTCGTCGATATCGGCGATGGCGGCAAAATTGTACACAATATCGGTGCCTTTGACGGCATCGATGACCTGTTGCAAGTCCATGATATCGCCAATAATCATTTCCTGATCCTTGCGCAGATGCGGAGAGGGGCTGCGGTCGAACAAACGCACCTTGTAGCCTGACGCTGAGAGTGCATCGGCGACATGACTGCCGAGAAAGCCGCTCGCGCCGAATACAATAACGGTCTGGCCGGAAGGTGAGAAGTCAGGCGCTGTTTTGCTCTGCGTCATGAATGATGCCTGTTTTAATGAGTCCGTGAAGTAAATTTTCCGCAGCTTCCAGTTCCATGCGCTGACGTGATTCGCGCGCCAGTGATCCCACGTGAGAAGACAGAATTAGATTGTTGCATTGGAGCAGTGGACCCTGATAAGGTTCCTGTTCAAATGCATCCAGCGCTGCTGCATTGAGTTGGCCATTGTCAAGCGCTGCTTTGAGCGCCTGTTCGTCGATCAGACCGCCGCGGGCAGCGTTGATAAGCAACGCACCGGGTTTCATCCGGGTTATCGCCTGCGCATCGATCAGATGATGCAGGTCGGGATTGTGGGGGGTGTGCAGACTGATGATGTCCGCGGTTTCAAGCACTTGAGCCAACGGCATGAGTGTGACATCCGCCGGAGCCTGATCAATGTAAGGATCATAGGCGATGACGTCGGCCTCAAATGCCTGGCACAGCCTGGCGACACGTTTTCCGATGTGGCCGAGACCGACCAGGCCGACAGTTTGGGCTGCAAGGAGGCCGCCTTGGGTACGCGGCCATTCGCCTTTGCGGATCAATTGATCGGTTTGATTGATATGCCGCAGGCTGGCCAGCATCAGCCCCAGAGTGAGTTCGGCGACAGCCTGTGCGGGCGCCTCCGGTGTGTTGTAGACAGTAATGCCGCGATTCCGGGCGGTAACCAAGTCAACGTTGTCCATGCCTGTGCCGCAACGTGAAATGACCTTGAGAGTGCTTGCGGATTGAATTACGCGTGCTGTGAGTGGTTCAACGCCGGCGATCATGCCGACGACATCGTCTTTCAATAGATCTTCGGCCTCGTCCTCGGTCAGCTTGCGGCCATAGGGATTCGTGACCGGCTGCAGGCCTGCTTGAATAAGACGTTGGATTACGGGGTTATTGACGGTATCAAATGATGATGTGGAGATGACAAATTTGTGCATAAATCTTAGAACCTGTTAGAGCGCTCCCCGTATGCGTTGCATATGACTGCGGCAAACAGAATCCAGAATGCGGATATCCAGACTGTAGCCCAGAAAGTTAAAACCGGACTGAATGCGTTGCTGCAATGCTTCAGGGTCGGGCTCGATGACATGGATGCCGCCTGGTTTTTGGGCACGTTTTCCTGCTTCGAGTATGTGGCTGATGGCGGTCTGTACATCGGGGTGATCCAGGTCACCGGGCCGGCCCATGGAGCCTGAAAGATCATACGGCCCGATGATATAGGCATCGATTCCGGGCACCGCAAGAATGGCATCAATGGCATCGACCGCCGCGATATGTTCGATCATGACGACGATGATGGCGTTCTGCTCAAGCCATTGCCGGTAGGCTTGAAAGCTTGCGCCAAATCCCTGTGCACGGGCGAGTCCGACGCCGCGCTGTCCATGCGGCGGATAATATACTGCGTCGACGGCTGAGCGGGCATCTGCAGCCGATTTGATCATCGGTACCATGATGCCTGTTGCGCCGGCATCCATGACGCGCTTGATTTGGTCAGGATGATTGGATGTTAAACGCACGATCACCGGACATTGCTTGCCGTCCAGTACCTGGATAATCGTTTGGACTTCGCTGAGTTCAAGAACGCTGTGCTCCATGTCGAGCACCAGCCAGTCGAAACCAGCCGAGGCCATAATTTCGGCAATTGCGGTATGTCCCAGTGTTATCCATGAACCGATGGTGATTTCAGATTGTGCGAGTTTCGCTTTAAGTTGCATGGTTTCCGGATATTGGGATTAATAACGCGACAATAATGTGTCGTTTTGCATGAGTTCGGCAACACGTGCCAGATCAGCTTCGGTGTCGACAGCTTGTGTGTTGAATTCGGTCGGCACCATTCTGACTGTGTAACCGTGTTCGAGTAATCGCAGCATATCCACCGATTCCAGCTGTTCCAGCGGTGTCGGTGGCAGATGCGTATAACGAAACAACATATCACGGCGAAACGGGATAATGCACACTTGTTTATACGCAGCGGTCTGTGAAAAACCGGTTTTGGCCAATGTTGGTATGGGTTGACGCGACATATAAATGGCGTTATTGGATTGGTCCATGACGACTTTGATGGTGTTGGGATCGCGGAAATCCGATTCCTGCTCTATGCGGTGTACCAAATTGACACAGCCGATTTCGGGATCATCTGCAAAGGGTTTGACTGCAGCGTCAATCATGTCCGGATGGGTCATCGGTTCATCGCCCTGCACCATGACAATCAGGTCGGCTTCCAGATGGGCAACGGCCTCAGCGACCCGATCGCTTGCGCGTTCATGGGTGTCGGCAGTCATAATAACGGTTGCGCCAAATCCTTCCGCAACGCGGCGTATTTCTTCATCACAGGTTGCAATATAGGTTGCGTCGAGCACTGTGCTCAGTGCAACACGTTTGTAAATATGCTCTATCATGGGGCGGCCCAGGAGTGGCGCGATCGGCTTGCCGGGATAACGCGTTGACCCCATGCGGGCAGGTATGACAGCGATAGTCTTCATCGGATTTTTATTTTAGTGGGGTTCGATTAGATGATTAAGTTCAATAAAATCAGATCAGCGCAATCCGCACAATCTCTTCTCTCATTCATGCAACAGACTATTATCCGATTTATCAATCCATCAGGGCAAATTTATTCGAGTGAGTCATTCAAGTATTCGTGAATTATAATGAATGAAGTTGCTTGATTGCGACAGTTTCAGAGGGAATTTCTGTGTTGCGTTTGTGGCTGGCGAAGTGACGGGTGCGCGTGTAGAATGGGCGAAACGCATTTTTTATGTCATTGTCCGGATGATTGCACGTACCGTGTACCGTGGGAACCGGTGCAGTTGAGATTGTATTTTTCTGTATTTTTCTTTTAATCGATTAATTTACGTTCATGTTCAAGGGATGAAAGCCCTTTTTTTTCTTCGGCATTATAATGATATCGATCACATTACGCCGGTGATCTACAAATGGGCGATAACGGGTCATCAGTGTGATGTCGTACTGCTTGGTTCAGCCCGGTTCCGCCGTGATTATCGTATTCAGTTTTTAAAGCAGCTATCCGGTGTGCGGACTGCACATATCAGGGAAGTTCTGGGTTGGCGGCGTTTCTTGATGTGGCGTCTGCAGATGTACATGCTGACCGGCAATGTCAGGCGTATACCGGTACTCGGGTTATTAGCACAACGATTGTCGGAACGGTATGATCAGACGCAGCGCGAGCAACTGTGGCGAGAAACGACGGATGTATTGCTGACGCGCTGTTTTGGAGATGCCGAAGACGGTGTCATTGCATTTGACTGGGTGGAAAGAAACTCGGTCATCAGCGTTGAATGGATAAAAATGTTGATAAACATGGCGCATGCCAGAAAAATGCATGTGATTTCATTGCCGCATGGAGACAGTCCGCATATCAATCAACTGATCCGCCGTGGTGAGCGAAAAGTGGGCCCGGATACTGTGTTTTCCAATGCGGATATTTTTGACCGCCTGGTGGTACCGAATGAATTGTGCGCGAAACGTTTCCGTCCATTTCTCGATGAGAAAAAGATTGCCGTGCTGGGTTCGCCACGTTTTTGCGAGGAATGGCTGCATAAACTGTATGAAATACTGCCCCCGTCTCCAATAAAACGTTCGGACAGCACGCTTAAAATTGTCATGTTTTTGAGAAAGGCGAATTTTACGACGTTCTGGGAGGAAGTTGCCGAGGTCGTTCATCTGATTGCCGAGCTTCCGGGTACGGAAATCATTATAAAGCCGCATACCCGCAGCGGATGGAAGCAGTCGCTGACGAAAGACAAGCTGATTAAACAGCTGCCGAATGTCCGCATCGCCGATGACAATGCGCATTCCGCGCATCTGATGCAGTGGGCCGATGTCATTATCGATCTTGCCACTTCAGTGATTTTCGAGGCTGTCAGAATGAAGAAACCGGTGCTGGCCGCGGATTATCTGATTGCGGGACGTTCGACGGTTGCACACTATATGCCTGAAACAGAACTCCGATGCCGTGATGATGTGTATGAAAAAATCAATTATTTTCTGACACACGGTTGCGATGATTTTTATGTGGAAGCGCATCACCGGCAGTTTCTGCAAGAGATGCTCGATGTGCCGGACGGCAGGGTACTGGAGCATTATGTATCGCTATTGGAAGATGTATCCGGAAAACAAAAACCATTGAATGAGCTCAGCTGAGGCCATGCGGATAATAGTGAATTTTTTTAAGAACTGTATTGTCGCGTTTTATCAGTTAATCGGCGGTTTCACCCAAACCCGTGTGAGAGGTTTGTCTATCCGTATTGCCGTCGATCACTGGCGGGTACTCCGGCGCGCAAAGACTTATGCGATCAAGGAACCGGATACGCTGGACTGGCTCGACCGATTCAAGCCGGATACCTGTTATTTTGATATTGGCGCGAATATCGGCCAGTATTCCCTGTATCCGGCAAAAAAATATGGTACATCTGTGCGGATATTTGCTTTCGAGCCACAAAGCAACAATTATTATTCCCTGAATAAAAATATCTTTATCAATAATCTGGCTGAAATCATTTCGGCGTATTGCATTGCGGTTTCAGGCAAAACCGAGTTTTCCAAATTGTATATTCCGAAATTTATTCCGGGTGGAAATCGTTCCCAGTTCGGCCGGGAAGACGTCCGGAACATGAAAGTTCCTGCAACGCATATTCAGGGTATGTTCGGTGTCACACTGGATGATTTGTGCGGTAAGTGGGGATTTCCTTATCCCGATTATATGAAGATTGATGTGGATGGCATCGAGATTTCCATTCTGCAGGGTGCTGAAAATGTACTGCGGAATCCGCGGCTTGTTTCGGTGATTATCGAACTGGGTACGGTTGAAGAACAGCAGGATGCGGTGCAGTTAATGCAAGCGGCAGGTTTCCAGGTCAAGCATAAAACAACCCGGAACTGGGGTGAGACCTGTTTTGTATTTGAACGCGCATGATTACGTGAAAGTGTCAGGCATTTTTTATTGATCCGGCCGTTTTGTCAGGTTTTATACAATTAAATACAGTTCAACAGGAAATGCTGATCAGATCTGTTCTGGTCGCTTTCTGCATTGGTTTGTGGTTTGGCATACTGTACGCATTTCTTGTTGTTCTGCTGGTGCTGGTATGGCTGCTGGACGATGGACACAGGAAATTATGGTCTTTGCTGAAAGAACCCTTAGTGCAGGCCATCGGTATTTTTTGTTTTTTCTTGCTGTTGGGGCTGTTCTGGACAGAAACTTTTCCGGAAGGGCGGCATAAATGGACAAAATATCTTCTGCTGCTGATTTATATTCCTTTTTTGGGGTTACTCAATCGACAGCGCTTACCCTGGGTTATGGGTGCGACAGGTGTGGGATTTTGTCTGGTGCTGTTTGCCGGGCTTCATGCCTGGCTGGTTGAGCAGCAACAAGGCATACCGTTGTTCAATATGACTTATCTGACTTTTTCAGCCCTGCTGGGTGTCGGTAGCATTTTTTTATGCTGCTGTGCGTGCATGAATCGGAATAGTATAATACAAATACTGTTTTTTTCATTGGCGCTGGTGTTGTTGTTCTTGCAATTCCAACAAAGTGCGCGCAGTTTTCTGCTGGCGACACTGGTTACGCAGACGATCGTATTGGTGATTTACTTTCGCGTATCGTTACGTGCCGTTGCACAAATTGCGGGATTGCTGGCACTGGTGGCGATCGTTTTTACTTATACCAGTCCTGTGGTTTCGGAGCGATGGGCGCAGGCCAGGGTAGATTTTGAGAATATCCGGCTGGGTCATTACAACAACAGTGTCGGTTATCGTCTTGCGCTGTGGGATGTGGGTTTGCAGGGCATCGCAGAAAAACCTTTTTTCGGGCATGGTACCGGAGCGCCGGAACAGTATTTTGATCAGACGGTTGCATACTATAAAAGTGGAATTTACGCAAATCTGCCGGTTTTTCAGCAAACATCACATTATCATAATGACTGGATAGAAATCGGGATGCATTTAGGCATGACGGGGATGGTGTCATTGATGTATCTGTTATGGGCGTGGTACAGAACTTTAGAGCAAAATCGAATGAGCCTGCCGGCGATTGCAATGGTTAGTTTTGTGTTTTTTTCAGGGTTGACCGAGACTTTTTTGATTTTTGCCCGCATGCCGGTTTTATTGCTGGTGGTTACTGCAATCGTAGTCAGCTGGCAAAAATCGCGATTGTGAATTGTGTTACATCGATAGAAAAAGAAATGGAATGAATTTCCAGAGCGAGGAGGAGATAATGTCCGATTTAAAAAAACCAACTTCAGAAAATCCTGATGTTATTATTCCGGTACACCCTGCGATAGAGGCCTATATGCGAAGGCTGGTCGGAAAAACGGATGATTCTGTTTTGCTGGAAATGGAAGAATTAGCCAGGCAGAGAAACTTTCCTATTGTCAATAGATTGGTCGGTATTTTCCTCGAAACGCAGGCAACCATGATTGGAGCGAAACGCATTTTTGAGTTTGGCAGCGGTTATGGTTATTCTGCTTACTGGTTTGCACGTGCAGTTGGCAGTGGTGGTCAGGTTATTTGCAGTGATGGCAAACATGAAAACAAAGCACGCGCAGAGCAATTTCTTACTTCAGCAGGCCTTTGGGGCCGGGTAACATTCAATGTAGGTATGGCGCAGGATGTTTTTGTGCAGACCGATGGTGTTTTTGATATTTGTTATAACGATGTAGATAAAGGTGGCTACCCCGAGGTGTGGCGTTTGGCCAAGGAAAGGATTCGCCCGGGTGGACTCTATATTGCAGACAATGTGCTTTGGCATGGCCGCGTAGCTGCAGAAGAATATACAGATATCGAACTGGGATGGACAGAAGCCATTGTAGAACATAACAGGCTTATTTTTGATGATCCCGAATTTGATGCCTTTATCAATCCTACACGTGATGGTGTTCTTGTGGCGCGCAGGAAAGATCATTAAATTGGATATCTGAGTCTATTCATTATCGTAGCCGTATGGCGGATTAATTGATATAGTAACTCTGGTATTGCTCAATACAGTGGGTGGTATTTGTTATCATGCGGATATCGTGCCGCCATTATGGTTTAATTTGAAATTTATTTATGTTAAGGATATAACAAACGATGCAAATTCATGTTTATGATACCTATGTGGAAGCTAAAGACGGACATACGATGCATTTCGATGTATTTACTGCCGTTAAAGATGACCAGAAGGCTATCGAATACGCTAAGGAGTGGCTTTCTTCCATCAATGAAGGTGAGGCCACGGTAACTACCAAGGAATGCAGATTTTGTCATACAGACAGCCGGGGTATGCCGCAGGAAGTTGTTGACGCGATCAACCGGAATGGCTATTACATTTATAAAATGGAAGGGTGTGTGTAGTTCATCGAATAAGATTCGTATTTTTCTGGAAAAGTGGGCATTTTTCATGTGTCCGATGGTCTTATCAATCTCAAGGTTTGCAATATGAAGTATCGACAAATGAATAAGTTATTGCTGATGAGTGCTGCAATGATGCTAGCTGGCATTACCGGTACAGTTCAAGCTTCCGAGCCAAGATTATTGGGGGAGTATGGCGACTGGAAAGCTTATGTATTCATGGAGAACAATGGCAAAGTCTGCTATATGGTCAGCCAACCCAAGAAGGATGAAGGAAATTACAGCAAGCGCGGCGATATTTTCGCACTGATAACACACCGTCCGGCTGAGAACAGCAGAAATGTTTTTAGTTATATCGCCGGTTATGCCTATCGAGCCGGTAGTGAAGTGACGGTTAAAGTCAATAACCAGACATTTAAACTCTTTACGCAGGATGATTCAGCTTGGGCGCCAGATCAAAATGCGGATAATAAGCTGGCGGATGCGATAAAACGTGGCAATGCATTGGTGGTTCAGGGGACTTCTTCTCGCGGCACACTGACAACGGATACCTATGGATTGAAAGGATCATCGGCGGCACATAAAGCGATTTCCGATGAATGCAGTGTCCGATAACCGGTAATATGCTGATCGTTCTTCTATGTTGGGAGCAAAATTCGTAACATGAGTGACAAGATAACAATCTATCAGAAGCCGACGTGCAGTAAGTGCAGAAGTACATTGGCGATACTCAATGAAAGTGGGCAGGATTATGAGTCTGTTAATTACTATGAAACGCCTTTAACGGCGGATAAATTATACGAATTAATACAAAAACTGGGACTGTCACCACGTGATATTCTTCGTAAAGATGAATTGGCCGCACGCCATCTGGATCTGGATGCAATGCCGGATGATGCTTTAATCAGGGTGATGATCGAGAATCCCGATCTGATGCAGCGCCCGATTGTGGTGCGCGGCGATAAAGCAAAAATATGCCGGCCGCCGGAGAATGTCCGGGAATTACTCTGAAAATGCTCAAATAAACGCTGGAGCGTTTATTTGATAAGCTAAAAACACCGCCTTTGCTATATTGATTATTCAGCAAAGGCGGTTTATTTTGTTACTTGTTGTTCTGCCTGATGTTGTGTTACCTGGAATTTTAAGGCGAGATAGCTGTTTTTTAAAAAGATTTACTCAGCAGCGCCATGCTGTTCTGTCGTATTTTCTTTTGAAGAGTCTGCCGTTATTAATTGTTTGTTCACGCGTGCAGGCAACTTTTCGCGAATTCTTGCGGACTTGCCTGAGCGATCTCTCAAGTAATAAAGCTTTGCGCGTCGTACATCACCACGGCGTTTCACTTCTATACCTGCGATGAGCGGTGAATAAGTTTGGAATGTGCGTTCAACACCTTCGCCGCTTGATATTTTTCGCACTGTAAATGCGGAATTCAGACCACGATTGCGTTTCGCGATGACAATACCTTCATAGGCTTGTACGCGTTTACGATTACCTTCTACTACATTGACATTTACGACAACCGTATCGCCCGGTGCGAAATCGGGAATATTTTTATTCAAACGACTTATTTCTTCAGCTTCTAATTGATCAATTATGTTCATAGCATTTTCCTATTTAATGTCAGTCTTCTCATGATCTTTGCAGGTTTCCTTAAATTCTTCCAGAAGATCTTCTTCTTCTTTTGTCATGCCTTGTATCATTTTTAGTTTCAGTAAATCCGGACGTTTCAGCCATGTTTTACCCAGTGCCTGCTGTAAGCGCCAGCGGCGGATATTAGCATGGTTCCCGGATAATAATATTTCAGGGACGTTGCTGTCGTAATATTTCTCAGGGCGTGTGTAGTGCGGGTGATCCAGCAGTCCGTTTACGAACGAATCCTGAGATGCTGATTCCGGGTCGCCCAGTGCACCGGGAATCAATCTGATTATGCTGTCAATCAACACCATGGCGGCCAGTTCGCCACCCGATAAAACATAATCCCCAATTGAGATTTCGATGTCGACCTGGCGAGCAATCAGGCGTTCATCAATACCCTCGTAGCGGCCGCACAGTATAATTACGCCAGAAGACTTGCTTAATCGTGTAACCAGTTGATGATCAAGTCGCCGCCCTTGCGGAGAAAGATAAATAACTTCCGGTTTAACAATACCGACTTGCCGTTGCCTTTTTCTTGCGTTAACAATCGCATCTTCAAGCGGCTGTGCTTTCATCACCATGCCGGGGCCGCCGCCGTAAGGACAATCATCCACCGTGCGATGGCGATCCGAGGTGAAATCACGCGGATTCCATAGGTTCAAATGGAAAATATTATTTTCGCAGGCTCTTCCTGTTATGCCAAACTGTGTAACGGCATTAAACATGCCTGGAAACAATGTGACAACATCGCATTCGTAAGGCATGAGTCTTGCTTCAGTATTTAGTAACAAGTGCGCATTTAATTGCAAAAATAGGGCATGTTATTATGAAAATTTTTCTTCAAAAAACTAATATCAAATAAATGCAGTCAATCACTTGTTTAGTAATCTTTTTCCCAGTCAACGATAACTTGCTTGCGGTCTAATTCCACTTTTATTATAAATTTCTGTTCGATAAACGGGATCAGCAATTCTTTTCCGTTGTCAATGTCGTCCTGTATGCGTAATACGTCATTTGCGCCTGTTTCGAGTAAACCAACTATCGTACCGAATTTTTCGTTATTTAAATTGACGACCTTGGATCCGATCAGATCAGACCAGTAATAACCTCCATCTCCGTTGTCCGGCAGTCTGGGTAAACGCTCACGCGGAATAGCAATTTGCATGCCTTTAAACAAAAGTGCTTGATTCCGACTGTCGCAATGCTCGAGTTTGGCATCCAGAAAATTTCCGCTTGGGCGACCGGTTATGATCTGAATTTCATGCCAGTCTCTATTTTCTTTGCTGAGCCACCAAGTTTGATAATTCAGCAAACTATCAACTTGTCCGGTATAGGGATAAACTCTTATCCAGCCGCGAATGCCAAAAGCATCGGTAACATGACCCATAATAACCATGGATCCACTGAAATCATTTATTTTAGTTATTGGCCGGTGCCGATACTTCCGGAATTGCCTTAGACTGCTTGATCAATCGGTTTACTGTGTCCGACAGCTGAGCCCCCTTAGATTGCCAGAAATTGACACGATCTATGTGAACGCGCAATTTTTCTTCGCCGCCTGTTGCCCTTGGGTTATAGAATCCTACGCGCTCAATAAATCTACCATCTCTGGCGTTACGTGAATCTGCAACAACCATGCTGTAAAAAGGACGTTTCTTTGCGCCACCGCGTGCCAATCTAATAATAACCATAATTTATCCGTTTGCCTTTGTCTTTGTTTCCAAATGATGCGAATCTGAATCTAAGAAACCTTTAATTATACAGAATATTTCACATTGAAAACAAGTAATAGGCGAATACTTGCGTGGAGCAATCTATAGTGATCTGGATTGAATTCTAAATCAATTGGTTATATTTGCCGCTTTTATCGCTGCTGACAGCTTGTTTGTTAACCCGTACACGACCAGGTCAAATTCGGTAGCGCTTCAGGAAAGAGACAGAAGATGCTATGAGTATGCGCTGGCGTTGTTAAAGAGCGGTTCTCGGGTGGATTTGTTCAGCGGTGTTTTTAAGATTGGGGGTTTGCTATAATAAACGGTTTTCAAATCAATAAGGATAACAATGAATGAGTAATTATCTTTTTACTTCCGAGTCCGTATCTGAAGGGCATCCAGATAAGGTATCGGATCAGATTTCAGACGCGGTTCTTGATGCCATCCTAAGCCAGGATGAAAATGCCCGGGTTGCTTGCGAGACGATGTGCAGCACGGGGCTGATCGTATTATCCGGTGAGATCACAACACATGCCACGATCGATTATAACGTGATAGCGCGTGAAACGGTACGCAATATTGGTTATACAAGTTCTGATATTGGTTTTGACTCAACAACCTGTGCGGTTCTGACTGCTTTCAATAAACAGTCTCCTGATATCGCTCAGGGTGTAAATCGCTCAAAAGAAGAAGAAATGGATCAGGGAGCCGGTGATCAGGGATTAATGTTTGGTTATGCCTGTGACGAGACGCCGCAATTGATGCCCATGCCGATTTATTATGCGCATCGATTGGTTGAACGTCAGGCGGCGCTGAGGAAAAATGGCAAGTTGGCGTGGTTGCGTCCGGATGCGAAATCGCAGGTATCGGTCAGATACCAGGATGGAAAACCAAGCCATATTGAAACGGTCGTCATTTCAACGCAACACGATCCTGATGTCGCATATAAGGACCTGACCGAAGCCGTGATAGAGGAAATTATCAAGCCGGTCTTGCCACAGGCAATGCTGAATGAACAGACGCGGTATCTGGTCAATCCGACAGGACGTTTTGTGGTGGGCGGTCCGATGGGGGATTGCGGTTTGACCGGACGCAAGATCATTGTGGATACCTATGGTGGTACAGCGCGACATGGTGGTGGTGCTTTTTCCGGCAAAGATCCTTCTAAAGTTGATCGTTCGGCAGCTTATGCCGGTCGTTATGTGGCCAAAAATATTGTTGCAGCCGGCCTTGCCAGTCAGTGCGAAGTTCAGGTTGCTTACGCGATTGGCGTGGCAAAACCGGTTTCATTAATGGTAAATACTTTTGGCACTGGCCGAATTTCTGATGAAAAAATTGTTCAATTAATTGACAAACATTTTGATTTGCGTCCGCGAGCGATTATTCATTTGCTGAATCTGTTGCGCCCCATTTATACAAAAACAGCAGCATATGGACATTTCGGTCGTGAAGAAGCCGGTTTTACCTGGGAAGCTACTGATAAGGCAGAACAATTGCGTTTGGATGCGGGTATCTGACGTGAATAAACAGTTATTCTGAATCTTGATTTATTTTTTTACCGGAATGTAGATTATTTTCCACTGTACTGAGGAGCGCTGCAACGGGATATTCCGTGAGGCTCAGTGGTGTGGAGTTGTGTTATGGTAACAACGGCGCTCTTTCCATGTTTGAGGAGACAGACAATGAGTGCTGTAGTTAATACTGATAAAAGTAATTTCATTGATTATAAAGTTGCAGATATTTCGCTAGCTGAATGGGGGCGCAAGGAAATCGCCATAGCTGAAACTGAAATGCCCGGTTTAATGGCTGTGCGCGAAGAATATGCCAATCAAAAGCCACTGGCTGGTGCACGGATTGCAGGTTCGCTGCATATGACAATTCAGACGGCGGTACTGATTGAAACGCTGGTGGCGTTGGGTGCTGAGGTTCGCTGGGCATCGTGCAATATTTATTCCACACAGGATCACGCTGCTGCTGCAATAGCGGCACGGGGTATCCCGGTTTTCGCGTATAAAGGTGAATCGCTCGACGATTATTGGGATTACGCACACCGGATTTTTGAATGGACTATTCATGGCAAGCCCGGCAATGCCAATATGATTCTCGATGATGGTGGCGATGCAACTTTGTTGCTGATTCTGGGCAGTAAGGCCGAGAAGGATGGCACGGTCATCGCCAATCCTGCCAATGACGAAGAGCGCGCCTTGTATGCTTCGATCAAAAAGAGACTCGCCAGCGAGCCAGGCTGGTATTCAAAAAAACTTGCAGATATCCGGGGCGTAACCGAAGAAACCACTACCGGTGTGCATCGTCTCTACGAGATGCAGAAAAAAGGCGAATTGCCATTTCCGGCCTTTAATGTGAATGACTCTGTGACCAAATCAAAATTTGATAATCTGTATGGTTGCCGGGAGTCATTAGTTGACGGCATCAAGCGTGCTACCGATGTGATGATTGCCGGTAAAATCGCTGTGGTCTGCGGTTACGGTGATGTGGGTAAAGGTTGTGCGCAATCGCTGCGCGGTCTTGGCGCAACAGTGTGGATTACCGAGATTGATCCGATTTGTGCATTGCAGGCCGCGATGGAAGGCTATCGTGTTGTGACCATGGATGATGCCTGTGATAAGGCCGATATTTTTGTTACAGCAACCGGAAATCTCAGAGTGATTACGCATGATCACATGCTGAAAATGAAGAATCAGGCGATTATATGCAACATTGGGCATTTCGATTCGGAAATTGATATTGCCGCTGTACAGAAGTATCAATGGGAAAATATCAAACCGCAGGTTGATCATGTTATTTTTCCGACAGGGCGCAGAATCATTGTATTGGCGCAAGGCAGGCTGGTTAATCTGGGGTGTGCAACCGGTCATCCATCGTTTGTCATGTCAAGTTCGTTCACCAATCAGGTGCTGGCGCAAATTGAGCTTTGGTGCAATGGCGATAATTATCAGAAAGCTGTTTATGTGTTACCTAAATATCTGGATGAAAAAGTTGCCAGGCTGCATTTGAATCAGTTAGGCGTAAACTTGACAGTGTTGACTGATGAGCAGGCCAAATACCTGGGACTGGATAAGAACGGTCCTTACAAGCCGGAGATGTATCGCTATTAGCATACTATACATTGCATTAAGAGCTTGTTCAGATCTCACTGAAGGGCGCATTGCGGCGTTAAAATCGAACTCAAAATAATTCACATACTGCAAGTATGCTCCGCTTTTTACTCGGCTGCAGGCGCTTCGCCCTACGGGCCAGCCTTATGGCTGTTCGCTGCGCTTTGCTTGCGTCGTTCAATTTTGCCTTGCACTGTAACCCTTGATTGAGATCTTGAGCGGGTTCTAAGTATTTTTTATCAACCCCGGTGCTTGTGATACGTGATGTTTCGTAAGCACCGACATGGTGTTATGAAAATCTGGCATGCTCAATGTATTGTAAAAGTACGCGCTGTCGCTGGCTTTGAATAGCTTTGGACTGCAGGAAGCTGGTTTTTTTAACGCGTGATCGGCTAAGGTTATACCTTTTCGTTCATCTCATGTAATTTCAAGTATTTAGGCAATCATTCAAAAGATGAAGTCTCAAAAAAAATTCAATCCCACTTTCAGTTTCGAGCTGTTTCCACCACAATCTGATCAAGGTATTGAGAAACTTCGGCAAACACGCCTGCAACTGGCACAGCTTCATCCGAAATATTTTTCAGTTACGTTTGGAGCAGGTGGTTCAACACGTGAAAGAACGCTCGAAACAGTACTCGAAATGCAAGCGGAAGGTTATTGTGTTGCGCCGCATTTATCCTGTATTGGATCAACCCGGGAAAAGATTTATGCCATTCTTGAGAAATATCATGAAGTCGGCATTCAGCAGCTTGTAGCCTTACGTGGCGATTTGCCATCGGGAATGGCGCAAGCAGGTGAGTTTCGCTATGCGAGCGAACTCGTCGCATTTATACGCGAGTCGTTTGGACAGATATTTCATATCGAGGTCGCCGCGTATCCGGAATATCATCCACAAGCGCGTTCGGTGCAGGCTGATCTGGAGAATTTCAAGCGTAAAGTTGACGTCGGTGCAAATTCGGCCATCACACAGTATTTTTATAACGCCGATGCGTATTTTCACTTCGTGGATTCATGTGAGGCTATGGGGCTTTGTTTGCCGATAGTTCCCGGCATTATGCCGATCAATAAATTTTCGCAATTGATGCGGTTTTCGGATACCTGTGGTGCAGAAATTCCGCGCTGGATCCGGAAAAAACTGGAAGGCTATGGTGACGATACCGTATCGATTCAAGCATTCGGTCTTGATGTGGTGACCGATTTATGCGAGCGCCTACTCAGGGAAGGCGCTCCCGGTTTGCATTTTTATACGATGAACAGTGCGGACCTGACCGCAAAGATATGGAAAAGATTGAATATTCACACTGAAACGTGAGCGGTTTACTGATGCAACCGCATGTAATTGGGCATGATCTTTTTCAAGATTAAGCCAGCCGGTATATAATGCCTGAACAGTTAGACGTCATAAAAAGTCATGGGGTGGTAGTGTGGTGAATAAAAAGCAAGATTCAGCTGCGGAAACGGAGCAGATCTCAACTCAAAACGTATCAACAGAAGAAGCGAGCGCAGAAAAAGTGACTATTCCTGATAAATCGCCTGTTGATGCCTGTGTGGATCACGCGCGCGGCATTTTGTCTGAACAACTGGTGTCCGTGAAAGAGAAAAACTACGATTATGCACCTGAGTTCAGGGATCTAACGATACAACTCTATTTGATTGGGGTGATGTGGAAGTTCGCTGAAGCATCCGGAAACATCGAAAATCCCCGGGAAATGGCATTTGTTGCCATTGAAACCATGTTGGGGCGTGATGGAATGAATCCTAAGAAAGTGATGAAACGTGTTGAATTCCTGAAAGAAATGTCAAGAATGGAAGATGGCACTAATGCATTGGCTGTGGCTATTGGCTATGATTCCCGGCCGGGAGACCAAAGTCTGATAGAGGTGTTTGAGCATTATGTGGATGACACCCAGGTATCCGGTGCATTCTGGCGGCTCTATGACCGCGGAAAAAAGACAATGCTGTATGGCGGGCTTTTTGTTGCTTTTGTGGTGATATGGTTTGTTACCTTATTTATGCCTGGAAATACAACATTATCCATTCTGGCAGCCGGATTGATATCGGCCGCCCTGTTTGTTATTCCGGTGTTTTTGATAGGGCTCCTGATTTATCATTTCAAAATCAAGAAGACAAAACAATCCGGTTAGATAGCAATCAAGTAGCGGGTAAAGATTCGGAAGTAGGGAAATTTATTCACGTGATGTGATGTATTTTGGAAAGAAGAATGCGATCACAGATATTAAATGATAAAGCATGAGCGCTCAAATCATTGAGGGGAAGTTACTGGCAAGCAATGTGCGTGCCGAATGGAAACGGCGGGCCGCTAAACTGACAGAGCAGGGGGTGAGGCCCGGACTTGCTGTCATTATGGTCGGTGATAATCCGGCATCCGGGATTTATGTGCGCAATAAGGTCAGGGCCTGCAGTGAAATCGGTATTCACTCCGAAGTACATCATTTTTTCGGCAATACCTGTCAGGAAGAAGTGTTGGATTGCATCAGAATTCTGAATCAGAATCAACATGTTCATGGCATCCTGGTGCAATTGCCGCTGCCGCTGCACTATGCCAATAATCAGGTCATTACTTCGATTGCTATCGAAAAGGATGTGGATGGTTTTCATTTGTGTAATGTTGGTGCGCTGGTTACCGGAAATACCAATTTTGCACCATGCACGCCTTCTGGCGTAATGACAATGCTGGAACAGCATCATATTGCCATAGAAGGCAGGCATGCGGTAGTCGTTGGTCGCAGCAATATTGTCGGCAAGCCGATGGCCATGATGCTTCTTGAACGTGGCGCGACAGTGACAATCTGTTCATCAAAAACCAGGGATTTGTCGTACTTTACCCGTTCGGCCGATATTCTCGTGGTAGCGACCGGTCAGCCTCAAATGGTGACCGCTGAAATGGTCAAACCCGGTGCGGCTGTCATCGATGTGGGTATTAACCGATTGCCGGATGGCCAGCTTTGTGGCGATGTGGAATTTGATTCGGTCCGGGAGGTTGCGGGCTATATCACACCTGTTCCCGGTGGCGTGGGACCGATGACGATAACCATGTTGTTGTGTAATACCATACTCGCTGCTGAGCGCTGCCAGCAAAATGCTTCAATTTAAATTATTTATGATTGGATTACAGCACCATGGAATCACTACCTGATATCGATCCGCAGGAAACGCAGGAATGGCTGGATGCGCTGGAATCCGTATTAGTCAATGAAGGTCCCGAGCGTGCACATTTCCTGCTGGAAAAGCTTGTCGAAAAAGCGCGTCGATCCGGCACTTATTTACCCTATAGCGCAAATACCGCCTACATTAATACGATTCCGACGGGTAATGAAGTGCGTTCACCCGGTGATAACGCGATAGAGCATCGAATCCGTTCATATGTGCGCTGGAACGCTATGGCGATGGTGCTGAAGGCCAACAAAACGACCAATGTAGGCGGACATATTGCCAGTTTTGCTTCGGCGGCTACATTGTATGACGTGGGTTACAATCACTTCTGGCATTCGCCCAGTGAGAATCATGGCGGCGACCTGGTTTATGTGCAGGGACATTCGTCACCGGGTGTTTATGCCTATGCTTTTCTGGCAGGAGAGTTGACAGAGGCGCAATTGGACAATTTCCGCCAGGAGGCGGACGGAAATGGTCTGTGTTCGTACCCACATCCCTGGTTGATGCCCTCGTTCTGGCAGTTTCCAACGGTTTCTATGGGACTAGGTCCTTTGATGGCGATTTACCAGGCACGCTTCATGAAATATCTCGGCAGTCGCGGGCTGGTCAATACCGATGGTCGCAAAATCTGGGCCTTTATGGGCGACGGAGAAATGGATGAACCCGAATCGTTGGGTGCCATTACACTGGCATCACGTGAGAGTCTCGATAATCTGATTTTTGTGGTTAACTGCAACCTTCAGCGTCTTGATGGGCCGGTGAGGGGCAACGGAAAAATAATTCAGGAATTGGAAGCGGCATTCCGTGGCGCCGGCTGGAATGTGGTCAAGGTGATCTGGGGTTCGTATTGGGATCCGCTGCTGGCCAGGGATACCAAGGGACTATTGCAGAAACGCATGATGGAATGCGTTGACGGTGAATATCAAAATTTCAAATCCCGTGATGGCGCATACGTGCGCAAGCATTTCTTCGGTAAATATCCTGAGTTGCTGGAAATGGTTGCCACAATGTCCGATGACGATATCTGGCGCCTGAATCGCGGCGGTCATGATCCTCACAAGGTTTATGCGGCCTATGCGGAAGCCGTGAAGCATAAAGGGCAGCCGACAGTTATTCTGGCCAAGACAATCAAAGGTTACGGCATGGGTGAAGCCGGTGAGGCGCAGAATATTACGCACCAGCAGAAAAAAATGGGTACGACTTCCTTGAAGGCCTTTCGTAACCGTTTTGGTCTGGATATACCGGATGACAAGATCGATGAAGTGCCTTATTTGAAGTTTGGTAAAGAATCGCCTGAATATAGTTACATGTATGAACGACGCAAGGCACTGGGCGGATTTTATCACCGCCGGGAAAGGCGGGCTGAACCGCTGTCGGTGCCGCCGTTAAGCGCTTTTGAATCGATATTGAAAGCGAGCGGCGATGGCCGTGAATCTTCAACTACTATGGCTTATGTTCGTATTCTGAATATCCTGGTCAAAGATAAACAGATCAGTAAGCATATCGTACCGATCGTAGCGGATGAGTCACGTACGTTCGGCATGGAGGGTATGTTCCGCCAACTCGGTATCTGGTCATCTGTGGGGCAGTTGTATACGCCACAGGATGCCGATCAGCTGATGTACTATAAGGAAGACAAGCACGGTCAGATATTGCAGGAAGGTATTAACGAAGCGGGCGCCTTATCATCATGGATTGCTGCTGCGACGGCCTACAGCACGCATCATATACAGATGATTCCTTTTTATATTTTTTATTCCATGTTCGGTTTCCAACGTGTCGGCGATCTGATTTGGGCGGCTGGAGACATGCGTTGCCGCGGCTTTCTATTCGGCGGAACCGCTGGCCGTACCACGTTGAATGGCGAAGGATTGCAGCACGAAGACGGGCATAGCCATATTGCCGCTTCAACCATACCGAATTGCATTGCGTATGACCCGACCTTTGCTTATGAACTGGCCGTTATTATCCAGGACGGTTTGCGCCGCATGTGTCAGGAGCAGGAGGATGTGTTTTATTACATTACCGTAATGAACGAAAATTACGCCCACCCTGAAATGCCGAAGGGGATTGAACAGCATATCCTGAAAGGTATGTATTTGTTCAGCGAAACAGACAAACGTGTGAAGGGGGCACGTGTGCAACTGCTGGGTTCTGGAACGATATTGCGTGAAGTGATTGCCGCTGCCGGAATACTGAAAAAGGATTATGGCGTCAATGCTGATGTCTGGAGCGTGACGAGTTTTACAGAATTAAGACGTGAAGCTTTGAGCGTATACCGGTGGAATATGCTGCATCCCGAGAAAAAAGCGAAGACCGCTCATGTGGAAAACTGCCTCAAGGGCAGGGAGGGTCCCGTGATTGCTGCGACGGACTATATGAAGATTTATGCAGATCAGATACGTGAGTTTATACCGGGAAGTTATCGCGTTCTGGGTACGGATGGTTTCGGGCGCTCAGATACCCGCGAGAAATTGCGCAGGTTTTTTGAAGTCGATCGTTACTATATTGCGGTAGCGGCATTAAAAGCCCTGGCCGATGAGGGGAAAATAGAAAAGCAGATAGTAACGCAGGCGATCAGGCGGTTTAATATCGACCCGGAAAAGCCTGATCCGGTGACATTGTAATTTAATGGATGCGCTCATTGGATATGTCATAAGGAAAATGTGTGGGAGAACTTAAGACAGTATTTATTCCTGATATCGGAGACTTTTCCGATGTGCCTGTAATCGAGGTATTTGTTCAGAAAGGTAGCCAGGTGAATGCGGAAGATTCGCTGGTTGCACTGGAATCGGACAAAGCGACCATTGATATTCCGGCGCCTTTTACGGGGCTGATCAGAGAGATCAAAGTCAAACCCGGTGACAGAGTTTCAGAAGGCTCGCCGATAGTGGTTATTGAAGTAGCCGATGCAACCGGAAACGCCAGTACAGATTCCGTTTCCGATAAACCGGGCAACGCAATTAAGGAAATTGAACACGTTACAGCAGCTGTCTCCGAAAATCCGTCACAGGCGATTGCGCATGCGGCGCAGGCCGGATCGACTGAGGGTGCCATTGGAACAGAGGCAAAACAGAAATATCCTGCCTCGCCTCCGATTATTCCGCCTGTTCCAGTCGATGCATCAATCCAGGTACATGCAGGCCCATCGGTACGCCGTTTTGCCCGTGAGCTTGGCGTCAATCTGGATCTGATGACCGGAAGTGGCCCTAAGCATCGGATACTGAAAGAAGATGTGCAGGCTTTTGTGAAATCCAGGTTGTCGCGGATGCGCATGGATGGCAAACGCGCATCTGCCGGTGTGGAATTGGATTTGTTACCTTGGCCGCAGGTGGATTTTGCCAAACACGGGCCGGTAGAAATTAAATCACTGTCTCGCATCAGACAGATAGCCGGTGCCAACCTGCATCGTAACTGGGTCATGATTCCCCATGTGACGCAATTTGATGAGGCGGATATTACTGACCTGGAAGCGTTGCGTAAAGAATCCAATGCGGCAGCGAAACAGGATGAAGTTAAATTAACGTTGTTGTCGTTTCTCATGAAGGCGCTGACTACGTCGCTGAAAAAATATCCTGAATTTAACGCTTCACTGGACAAGAATGCTGACGGGGAAACCAGTCTGGTTATTAAGCGCTATTATCATATTGGTTTTGCAGTGGATACGGTCCATGGTCTCGTTGTGCCGGTGATTCGTGATGCCGACCAGAAGGGTGTGGTGGCGATCGCACGCGAATTAAGCGAATTATCCGTTCAGGCACGCGAAGGCAAGCTCAAGCCCGAGCAGATGCAAGGTGCCAGCTTCACTGTTTCCAGTCTGGGCGGCATTGGTGGTACGGCCTTTACGCCGATTATCAATGCGCCCGAAGTGGCTATTCTTGGCGTTTCTAAAGCAGATTACAAACCGGTCTATCGTGATGGCCGGTTTGTGCCGCGATTAGTATTGCCACTTTCATTATCGTATGATCACCGTGTTATTGACGGTGCCGCTGCGGCACGGTTTACCACGTATCTTGCGGACGTGTTGACCGACATGCGGCTGGCTTTGTTGTGATCATTACATGGATTGATTTGCCGGCCACGCATTGATTGTCATGACTCATTTGGCGCTGGTGGGTATTTACGGCGGGACATTTGATCCCGTTCATTTTGGACATTTGCGTGTTGCCGAGGAATTGGTCAATGATGTTGCATTTGATCGGTTCTTTTTTGTTCCGGCAGGTGAACCACGTTTGCGTGATATGCCGGTTGCGTCAAAGACGCAGCGTGTCAGAATGGTGGAACTGGCGATACAGGATAATCCGGGTTTTCTTCTGGATGCGCGTGAAATTAAACGCGAAGGCGTCAGTAGGACTGTGGAAACACTCAGGGAATATCAAGCGGAATATGGCGGAGATGCTGCGCTGTGTCTGATCATAGGTGCTGATTCTTTTTTAAAAATGCATCAATGGTGCAATTGGCAAGAAGTCTTTGAGCTTTGTCACTTGATTATTGTCAATCGTCCGGGCAGTGTACTGCTGCAGAATAAAAGCAACTTGCCTGAAGAAATACAACACGTATGTGTCTCGCGCTGGACGGCTTGCCCGACCAGTCTGGCAAGTCAGCCATATGGTCTGATTTACGTGGCGCCAACCACCTTGCTCGATATCTCGGCAACACATATACGCGCCATGGTTGCAGCAGGGAAGAGCATACGTTATTTGTTACCAGACGCTGTTTCCAATTATATTAAAACTCATCAACTCTATACATAGGAGAATATGGATTCAAAAAAGCTGGTCAATATTGCGGTTGATGCACTTGAAGAAATCAAGGCGACGGATATTAAAGTACTGGATGTTGCCAGACTTACATCCATGTTTGATTATGCCATCATTGCGAGTGGGGGTTCGTCGCGTCAGACCAAGGCACTGGCCAATAATGTGCGTGAAAAGGTGAAGGAGGCCGGTGGCGTTATTCTGTGTTTTGAAGGTGAACAAACAGGTGAATGGCTGCTGGTTGATCTTGGTGATGTTATCGTGCATATCATGCAGCCTGAAGCGCGGAAATATTATAATCTGGAGGGGCTCTGGACAGAATAGCTGTGCGGAAGTATTCTTGATCTTGTTTTCTAATGGTTGTGCTTGAAATATCGTTATAGCAATCATAGTGCTAACATAGCCGGAGCGTGAATGATGTTGAAACAAGACAACAAGAAATTGAACAAATGGGTCGACGGCCTGACGAAGGTTGAAATACCTGTTCTGAAACAGACTGCCCGAAAATTATCCGTGCTGTCCAAAGATATTGAGAATCAAACGCCGCGCAGCATCGCGCAAGTTATTAAAAGCGACCCTCTGATGGTTGTCAAACTCATGCGTTATCTGCAGGCGCATAAACACAATGTGCAAGAACATGAAATCGTGGAAGTAGAGCAGGCTTTGATGATGATTGGACTTGAGAATACCTTGAATAAAGTATCGGCCAGGCCGCTGGTTGAAGATGTGCTGGGACAAGAACACAGGAGTGCGCTGGTGTATTTGCTGAAGGTTGCGCAGCGCGCCAGGGTTGCCTCAAATTATGCGTTTGACTGGGCGGTCCGCTTACATGATTTGCATTACGAAGAAATACGGATCGCTGCGCTATTGCACGATATCGCAGAAATGCTGATGTGGTGTTTTTCTCCAAAGGAAATGCTGATGATCAGAACGTTACAGACCAGGGATAAAACATTACGTAGCCATCATGTACAGGAAAAGGTACTGGGATTTACATTACACGAATTGCAACTGGCGCTGGCAATCAAGTGGAAGCTGCCCGCGTTGCTGATCCATTTGATTGATGATGAATATCGTAATCAGCAGCGTGTCCGGAATGTGTTTTTGGCGGTCAATCTTGCCCGGCATTCTGCCAGCGGCTGGAACGACGCGGCGCTACCGGATGATTATGCGGAAATTGCCAGTCTGCTGCATTTAAAACCCGGGGAAGTGATGACAATTGTCGGTGCAGATAAAAGCCAAGTGTAGCAGTAATATTTCCGACTTAAAATAACAACGAAAAACGAGAATTATCAAATCTTAAAAGCAGTCCGAATCATCGGTGTTATGAATTTTTCGGACTGCCTAAGGCGAACTGATAAGTTAAGTGATAACGCTTATACAACTTATCTATAAGTTGGGATTTATTTCTTGGAAACATTCTCTCAGAACTGAGTACTGCATTTCCCTGCGAATCCTTCAGCCGTAAATCCCTTTGTAATACCGCGCGTTGATAAATCAACTTGAAATACGCTCAAAGTATACGGATATAACGATCAAACTCGTTATCACAAAAAATATAACCGCGATATTAATACCCATATTTTTAAGTGTTTCAGAATCATCTTGTGTATTTGCATTTTCTAATGAACTCATTCCTGTCTACTCCTCTATTTTATGTTGTGTTACGGTAAAAATTATGAACTGAATCAGGATGAGCTTCATTGATCTGGATCAACAAAATATTAATTGCAGATTTCAATGATTTTTGCTGTTTGGCCTCGTAATATTGCGGTTGATCTGCTTATCCAGCGCGGGTCTGGTAGTCTTACTGATCAGAATGATTTTGTGATGTTGTCCGCATGTTTTTAGCCACTCGCCGATGATCGTCTGGTGCTGCCGTAGGTTTCTGCTCTGGGTGGAATCGAATACAGTTCGCCGTATCAAAAAAATTCACGCTTTCGTCGCGGGCATAATGCTAGAACTGCAAAACTATATTGAGCATTTAAAAATGCCTGTTAAATGACTGGACTGAAAAACAGCTGCAATTTTGATAGAATGCCAGGATCCAGAAAACACCGTGAATCACAGATATTGGGCGATTACTGATGTCGGAATGCCGTCTTTTTTATATTTATGACCCGATGTGCAGTTGGTGTTATGCGTTTGAGGACAGCTGGCGCAGGCTGCAGAATCGATTACCGGAGTGTATACAGGTGACTTGTGTGCTGGGCGGGCTTGCACCGGACACGAATGAGCCCATGCCGGAAACCATGCGTGCCATGATACGGCAGACATGGCAGAAAATTGAACGCAGGGTGCCGGGTGTTCATTTTAATTATGATTTCTGGACAAACAATACGCCGGTACGCGCGACATATCCGGCATGCCGGGCGATCCTGGCCGCACGGAAACAACGTGCCGCTGCCGAAACTGAAATGCGGCGGGCGATACAGAAAGCTTACTATCAAAAAGCCTTGAATCCATCCCGGCCCGAGATATTAACACAATGCGCCTGTGAGATCGGGCTCGATGCGGTGCTGTTTGCGGCGGATTTGATCAGCACGGATGTTGAAGCGGCGCTGGAAAATGAACTCAGGATGGCAAGTACAATGTGCGTATTTTCATTTCCTTCACTGCGGTTCCAATATAGGGATAAACTGTATTCTATCTCTATAGAATATAGTGATGATGAAAAAATGCTGAATGAAATTGAAGCAATCATGGCGTATATGTAATTTTCTACACAGTACAATAAAAAAACTTAAGGAATGTTATGAATGAGCAGCATCTGGTTTAAAGATTACACAGTTGAATATCTTGAAGGTTTGCGCAATGCCAACATGGGTGAACATATCGGTATTCATTTTACTGAAGTCGGTTCCGATTTTTTGAGGGCGCGTATGCCGGTGGATAAACGTACCACACAGCCATTTGGTATTATGCATGGTGGAGCCAGTTGCGTATTATCCGAAACACTGGGCAGCGTTTCCGGTTGGATGACTATCGATCCTGATAAATACCGCGCGGTCGGTCTGGAACTGAATATCAATCATATCCGCGCCGTGACGAAAGGCCACGTGATTGGTACCTGCACGCCACTGCATACCGGGCGGCGCACACAGGTCTGGCAGACCGATATCACCGAAGAAGCCACGGGTAAACGTGTGGCAATTTCACGATTAACATTGGCGATTATCGATCACGGCACCCTGAGTGCGCAAAAAGAACACATCGTGGTGAAAAAGGAAGATTAAAACCGGTTTCCTGGATAGAGGGCAGTCGGTTTATTGTTTGATACTTCCTTGTTTATGTGTATCGGCTGTTTGCCCAGCGTTGCTCCGCGCAACGGGTTTTGACGTGTTGCGCGGTAAGGTTTGAACATTACTGTTCATCAAAATCGGGTTGCACTGCAAGTGTGTTTACATTCGGTTTTGTATCCGTTTCAGTCGCTGCGCCCGGTTCTGCATGTGTACTTGAATTGACAACATTGGTAGTACATACCGAAGATGTGCCTGTTCTGACATCTGTCGAACCCAGAGTAGTCATAGTACATAAATCCTTCTGCCTGATCAGTGCCGCAATGCGTTTTCCTGTCTGTGATGCACCGATGCGGAATGCTTCAATCAGTGCATTGACCGCTTGCGTAATAAACCATCCGCCTTCAACGGTTTCATAGAACCGGATGTATTCGTCCAATTCCGGGTCGGTGAGTTCCTGATACGAATAAGCCATCATGATGATTACATTGTGATAGGTGTCATCATTGATTTCAGCTTTCTGCGCATCAATATGTGTGTCGAATTTTTGTATCGCATTGTTATCCCCGTCAGCTATGTCCATCAGTAGGGCACGTCGGGTGCTTATCGAGAGCTCAATGACGAATTCAGTGGTTCGCGTAACGGACTCCAAAGCCTACAGTTGCCGCAAACGATTTGTCGGCAGGGATGTCCGGATTACGCCTTCGATAAATGCTTCGAAAGTTTCGAGATCAAATTCGCGGTTTTCGATTTCAGTGATACGTTGCATCAGCGGCGTGTTGTACATGCGGACCAATGTTTCCAGCTGATCTCGATCAAAATTTTGTTTAAGCGCACTTCGCAACTGTTGAAGAAAAAATTCCGGTCTGTATGCATCCTTGACGATTTTTTCAATATTCTCGACGACGATCGGATCGTCAGGTTTATCCGGAGACTGATGAATGTCCTGCAGTAATTTTTCACTGATTTGATCAATCTGTTTCTGCAAACCGGAAAGTACGATTACTTTGTCAATCAGTGCGTCAGGTGATGTATCCGACAGAATAAACGGATTCGGATAAATGGCGGCTTCAACAATCGGCAGGGAAAGTATCTGCGGTTGATTCGTCTGATTTTGCCAGACAAACCAGCTGCTCAGTAGTGTAATTCCGCTTATTGCCGGAATGATTCTTTTTACCTGGAATTTCATGCATGTTGCCTCGTCAGATTAGGTGATATCGGTGTGTTGGCTTGCGCCGGATTTCCTGAGTCAGCATTGGACGCAAAGTGGTCCGCAGAAAATGACTGTAATGAATATCTTTTGAGTTAACGGCTGACGCAACGCCAAGCTGTAGCTTCCTTTAAGACTGAGCCATGCATTGGAATGGAAAAGTATCGATAAATCTGCTGCACATCCTGGTAGCTTTTCAGGCCTGCCTTAACCGCGAGATACCACACGGTGGCTTCTTGCCAGGTTCGTTGTGGCTTAATCCTGCTTGGATAAAAAATGAACTGCAGGCAGTGGTTAGCCCAAAACTGAAATTTCCAAACGATTTCTAAGATAAAAACCGTAATTTTCCTAACTTCATCTGCTTGGTGTCCAGCTAACTGAAACCAATTCTTTTCTTAATTGACCTTTCTTCATATAAAAGTAACTTAATACACCTTATTTTGCACCAAATAACAAGTAATGCACGTAACATTCGATAGGTGTTACTGGGAAGCATCCAAACTTCGGAAATGCGTTTATCCGCACGCCGCCAGCCTTGCACCATTAGTTTGATCACCGTTATCAAATTTGTGGGGTGATTGTTCATATGAAGGCAGAAAAGCTGGGAGGCAGGCTCCGGCGTGAGCCAATGAACACTTCCTCCACCACGGAATACATTTTCGATCTCGGTATGAAGATCAGGAGGAATTTCCGCCAGAGTGTGATTACCAGAAAACAACAATATATTACGTTGAGCATTCGGATAACGTGAGAAATAGAGAAGGCGGTTACGATGCTTTAACAACCGGTAAGCCCGGTTACGGCCAAATGATCCGCCTCCTTTATGATAGATCCGGGTGTCAGGATGCAGTCCCATACGCCAACAGCACTGATCAATACGTCGCCCCAAATCGATATCTTCATAATAGCCTCGTCCGTATGCCGGATCGAAACCGCCAATTTCCTGGAACACCTCGCGCCGTATCAGAAATGCATAGCCCGCAAGACGGTAAGTAATAATGTACCCACCCGGCTGGCGTGGATAACGGCTGAGATCATAACCACAATCCCTCGTGTTTCCACTGCCTGCGGGAATAATTACAGCTAACCGAGGATCAGTTGCCAGTGCAATGCATAATGATGGTAGAAAATTCTCGCTGATTTCAGTATCTGAATTCAACACAAGAATCAAGGTTGCATCGGATCGGCTAATCGCATCGTTTACTGACAGTCCAAAGCCTTGATTTTTTGACGCATGAAAAACACGGACATTGGGATAGGGTAGTTGGTCAAGCATTTCGCGCGTTTCATGATCGGACGCATCGTCTTGAATATGGATATAACGTATGGATCGACCAAGATGGGTAATTACCGAATCAATGCAACGTCCTACCAGAACGGGGGAATTGTAAACGGGGATGACGACATCAATAGTTGATGAAACTTCTCTCATAAAAAAATCTGTAATTACTGGGGAATCAAAATTGTGTGCTTAATAAGCTTTATTTTTATATAACGATATACATACCAGAGGGCTATATATTGAAGCATTATATACGTATCTGAAGAATCAGCAGACAGAGGTTGTGCGTCTTGATCGATACCAAAAAGGGTACTAAGAGCAAAGAAAATCGCTCTAAGGCGTTGCAGGGAACTTATGGCGAAGCGATGCCGGAGTTCCAACTCGAACTTCCAGCTCCTTTGATTGATGAACGGGGCGTTTTTTCAATTTCTTACCGGCGATGGGTTCTCTTGATAAAAACCATAAAAAGAAGATCTGCCGCTTCTGGCAGCGAGGCGAGCATTGATAGCCTGGGAAAGGCCTTTTATTCTTTTCTCATGAATTATCTGGTTTTCGCGTATATTGTCAATCTAAGCGTAAATCCGCAGTAATTTGTTGAACTATCAATCAGACTTATGCAACGATCAATGATTTCAGCCTGTTTTCATGCGCTATACAGATGCTTGTGCATACCTGCTTTTGTATTGCTGCTTACCGTCTCGACCTGTGTATTCCCATCGGAAGAAGCCGAAACGCTGCGTGAAGAATTCAATACGCTACTCATCCGGAATTTATCCGGACAAGAATCGGATGCAGCTGTAGCTGCAGTGCGAAAATTTTATAATGCGCGTAACTATCAACCTGCTTGGGTACAATCCGGACAACCTGCGCCTCAATTCAATACGGCTTTTGCATTTATAGCCACGGCTGAAGACCACGGTCTTGAACGTAAGGATTATGCATTAGACCAGTTGATACAACTCTTTTCAGACTATATGCCTGAGGAAATATATGCGCTGGAGCTGAAAACAACCTGGTCACTGCTGCAATTCATGCGTGACCTGTATCGTGGCCGGTATACAGCCATCGAAATAGATCCTGACTGGCACATACCCCAGCCGGATTTTGATGCGGTAAAATTTTTGCTGGAAGCGTTGGATTCGGGTGATTTGCAGCAGTCACTCGACAGTTTGGTAACGACCAATCCCAATTATCAGCTCCTGAAAAGCGCGTTGTTTAAATTCAGGGACTTAGTCGCGCGTCAGGTTACATGGACACAGCTACCGAATCTGCCGCTGTTGAAACCGGGTGATGTGCATCCTATTATGCCACTCATACGAGAGCGCATTGCACAGGCTTATGAAACGCATGGTTTGCCGGAATATAATCTCGCATCCGGATCGGACAATGCACAGCATGCGCGTTACGATACCGCGCTGGTAAGTGCAGTCAGGGCGTTTCAACGACAACATGGCTTAAACGCGGACGGCATCGTTGGTCCAAACACTGTTGAAGCGATGAACAGAACACCGGCTGAAAAATTTCAGCAACTTCGTATCAATCTGGAACGCCTGCGCTGGTTACCCAGAGATCTGGGTGAACGCTATCTGCTTGTGAATATAGCCGGCTTCCAGCTGACGGCAATAGAGCGCGGCCAATATATATTGGATATGCGCATTATCGTCGGCCGTGAATATCGTTCCACCCCGAGCTTTCGCAGTCGGATTACACATATGATTCTTAATCCTTACTGGAACATTCCGGCCAGTATTGCGCGCAAAGATTTGCTGCCAAAACAGAGAAAAGATCCTGCTTATTTCACCGCGCAGAATATCAGGGTTTATGAAGATTACACCTATCGTTCAAGTCCTATCGATCCTGAAACAGTAGACTGGAACGCAATCAAAAGCGGTTTTCCCTATGCTTTGCGCCAGGAACCGGGCAAGCAGAATGCACTGGGATCAATTAAATTCATGCTGCCTAATGCTTACAGCATCTACCTGCATGATACGCCCTCAAAATCATTGTTCAGTAAAGATATCCGGACATTCAGTTCAGGGTGTATCAGACTGGAGGCGCCTTTGTTGCTCGCCGACTTTGCTTTGCAGGGCAACATGTCACCGGAAGCATTGAAAGGACAGATTGATTCGGGTAAAACAAAACAGATTAACTTGCCTGAACCGCTGCCTGTGTATATTGTTTATCTGACAACATGGATTGATAGCAATCAAAATATTCATTACTCGCTGGATACTTATGGCAGAGATCAGCGGGCTTTGAATTTGATTCACTGATCACTTTCACCAACCATAATTATTGTTTTCAAAGAAAAATCATGGTAGGGTTCAGGCTCCAAGAAAGGAGGATACTGAATGTCGATACATTTTCTTACCCCATATCAATCTGCCTTATCCAAAGTGAATATGCAACCTGATCTAAAGCGGCGTCATATATTGAAAGCCGGAATTGGTGCCTGCGGATTGCTCGCATTTTCAGGTGCGCACGCCGGTATACTGCATATGAACGAAAGAAAACTGACTTTTTTAAACCTGCACACCAGTGAACGTGTGCAAGCGACTTACTGGGCTGAAGGCGATTACCAGACCGACGGGCTCTTAGCCATTGAAAAGGTGTTGCGTGATCATCGTACCGGCGAAGCTTATCCGATTGATCATGATCTGCTCGATCTGCTTCAGTTGCTCCAGTATAAAATGGGTTCTCAACGCGAGTTTCACGTCATTTCGGGTTATCGCTCACCCAAAACCAACGAACTATTGAGCGCAAGAAGCGGCGGTGTCGCAAAACAGAGTCTTCATATGTTGGGTAAGGCTATCGATATTCGCCTGCCCGGGCATGCGCTTGCCGACCTGCGTAATGCTGCGTTGTCACTCGAGGCAGGCGGTGTCGGATATTATCCGAAATCGGATTTTATTCACATTGATACGGGACACTTCAGGCAGTGGCATGGTTGATCGAGCCCATAAAACCGATTAAAACTCAAGCGGGTCCACATCCAGTATCCAGCGTGTCTTATGCGATGCCAGCGCATTGAGCTGCTGATGCCAGTCCGTCAGGAAAAGCTGGAGACTGTGGCGTGAGCCCGATTGTACCAACAGATGCGCCCGTTCCATACCTTTCAGTCGTGCCATGGCGGCAGACACCGGATCAAAAATTTCGATATTGCCATTTTTTCTGCTGCCGGCTATAGCTCGAGCGAGCTTATGCGCAGCACTCAGAAAATTATTGACTGCGTCAAGGCTATGCGCTTCCGCACGTAACAGTGCCTGAAAAACGTAAGGCGGAAAACCAGCCATTTTCCTTTCCGCGAGAATATTCTGCGCCAGTGCATCATAGTTGTGCTGTTGTAACGCCTGATAGAGCGGGTGGTTGGGATATTCGGTCTGGATCAGCACACGGCCGGCGGTTTCCGCGCGCCCCGCACGGCCGGAAACCTGCATCAATTGTGCAAAAAGACGCTCCCCGGCTCTAAAATCAGTACTGAACAGTGAAATATCCGAATCCAGAATACCCACCAGCGCCAGATTTGGAAAGTCATGTCCTTTTGCGAGTAACTGTGTACCGATCAGAATATCAACCTCGCGGCGATGAATCGCGTGCAATATATTCTGCCAGGCATTCTTGCGGCTGATGCTGTCACGGTCGATACGTAAAATACGCGCAGCCGGAAACAGTTCGTATAAAGTTTCTTCAACGCGTTGTGTTCCGCGACCAAAAGGTTTTATATCCGGGTCGCCGCAATGCGGACAGGCGTAAGGAAAACCTTCACGGTGACCACAATGATGGCAGGATAGCTTTTTGTCCTGGAGATGTACAACAAGACGGCTGGAACAACGCTGACAGATCGCATTCCAGTTACAGGAGCGGCACAATAAGACCGGCGCATAGCCGCGCCGGTTAATAAAAATGAGGGATTGTTGCTGTTGCGATAGACAGTGATTGATTGCATGAACCAGCTGCCCGGCCAAACCAGCCCTGGGTTTTTCGGAACGCAAATCAATGCAGTCGATCTGCGGTAAAGCCGCATTTTTTACCGCGCGATGATTCAAGCGCAAATGACGGTAACGTCCGGTTAAAGCCTTGTGGTAACTTTCCAGCGAGGGTGTCGCTGATCCCAGAACAACAGGTATCTGCGCCTGCTTTGCCCGGAAAACAGCCAGATCTCTGGCTGAATAACGCAGACCATCCTGCTGCTTGAACGAGCTGTCATGCTCTTCATCGACGATGACAAGCCCCAGATTCGGCAATGGGGTAAATACGGCTAACCGCGTACCCAGAATGACACGCGCAACGCCTTGTTGCGCCTGCAGCCAGCCACGCAGGCGCTCGGTATCGTTCAATCCGCTATGCAGACTGACTATTGCCGTTTCCGTAAAACGCGCACGGAACACCGATTCCAGTTGAGGCGTCAGATTGATTTCGGGAATCAGTACCAGTGTCTGTTTATTTTCTGACAGCGCCCTGGTGATCAGGCGCAGGTAGACTTCGGTCTTGCCGCTGCCGGTCACACCATGCAAAAGCCAGGTATTGAACTGATTGAATTGCATGGCGACTGAATTCACGGCGGCCGACTGTTCAGCGGTCAGTTCAGGCAAAGCTATTTTTTTTACTGAATCATCCGTATCCGGTAAGGTTTTATAATGTTTTTCCTCTACCCATCCTTTCACTACCCATTGCTTTAAAATCTTTACTGCGCGTAATGAAATCATTCGCGCTTGCTGAGAATTGAGCCATGTATTCCCGGATAAGGCCTCAAGCAGCCTATGCATGACTGTATTACGCGCCGGAATAGCCGAGCTGTCGAGTTGTCTGCCAGATTCCGACAGCGTATAAACAACATTCTGCGTTTCAGATTTAAGGATTGCCGGTTTAGTGCTGCGCATTTTTGCAGGCAGACTATTGATCACAACCATGCCCAGCGGATGATGATAGTAGGTGCTGCAAAAAGAGAACAGTTCCAGAAGGTCGGCAGGCAGCGGCTGGATATCACGGAAAATAATGATAGCCGCTTTCAGTTTGTCAGCGGGTATTTCGGTTTCTGAACAGACATCCCAGATCACGCCGATCAGCTTTTTAGGACCAAATGGAACGCAGACGCGCAGGCCGATATCCGACCGGCTTGCTTCAGTGGTCGCATAATCAAACAACGTGTCGAGTGGAATGCTGAGTGCGACACGTAAAATAGGCATATTCGGATTGTTTTATAACAGGAGTGTTACGGGTAAAGTGCAGGGTAGGGACGAAAGAATGCTTCATCGGGATGAATGCGCTATCCTCTCGATAGAAACGCTGAACTGTCAGTTTCGAGAAATCCGGAAACGAATAATTTTCAGGAAATCTGGCAGTTCCAGCGTATCTAATAACAAATAACCGGTCCCGGTTTAGCCGGAAATGCGATAAACCGTCACAGGCTCTTCACCGCGTTTCTCAAGTTTCGCGGTCTTGCCGTCCGGGTTGATGGTAAAGCCATGCGCACCGTCGCTGCCCGAGAATCCGATGCAACCGTCAGTGTTGTAGGTAAAGCTGGATATTTTCAGCTGATTGCTGCCTTTAGTATAGTTATAGGCTGCGAACTCTACACCAGGTCTTGCGCATTTTGCCTGACTTTCATTAGTGGCTTCGCCGATTGGATCAATGAGCAGCATGCGGTTATTCGGGAGAAACACCAGTGTTTTGGTTTTGACCGAATCCGTATCGTAGGCCCATGCACCCACGATACCATTAGGATCATTGTCAATCCGTGAGAGACGGATCTCCCGGATTTCTTTTTCGACAACTTCGCTCTCATCACTGAGTTCAATAGGTTTGGCGATATGGAACATTTCACCAAAGAGGCTTTTTTGTGCTCTTTCCCGCTGTACTGTTACGATATCGGTATTAATCAAATCGAGACCATCAGTGCGGAGACGCCGGGTTGGGCCGGGATCGGACAAACCTGCTCTCAGATTGGTGTCTATCGTTGTTTCGCCGACAATCCTGAAGCCGCGCGTATCAAATTCAGCTACTTTTGCAACGCCATGTTCTACGCCGGCCTGAATGATCGTGCGCCCGCCGCAAACGCGGTTTTCATCGCAGGAATCATCCGGTGTTGCCTGGCCCTGCAAATATTCGCCGCTGCCATCAGCAGATACGCGCAGAACATACGCTGTCGTGTCGTTGTAATCGACCCATAGCTGGGTGCTGAGCGTTGTTACGCCGGAAACCATGAAATGTGCACGTGCTGCATCGACGGTTTTGGCTGCATGTTCGATATCGGCTGCTTCCAATACGCTGTGTAATTCCGTTGAACTTGCAAATGCCTCGGGATCGCTGTTCAGTTTAATGGTGTTATTTACCGCAGCTGCCGCTTTTTCAGTGATGGTGATACCGTTTGACGCATCGCCGTCCGCATCGAGCGATTGCAATAAAACCAGCAGATTCAGTAGCTTCTTGTCATCGCCTTCAGCCAGATCCATCGGCGTCACAACAGGCGCGCCTCGAACTTTACCGAGCGTCAGACCGCCAAGCTTGAATTCAACCGTATCGCCATAATTAAAATCGAAATGTCCTTTTTCGTTGGTAACGCCTTTTTTACCGGATGAAGCGGTATAGGAAACGCCGGAGACCGGGCTGTTCATTAACACCCCCGTTCCGGCTCCCGTTGGCATGGCACGCGTAACCGTTGCAGATTCATGACCGCTTCCGCTGTTTATGCTGCCATCATCACATGCAGTCAACCCGACTGCTATCGCTGCAGGAACTATACAAATCCATAGATTTTTTCTGATCTTTTGATTGAGTTTCATCAAAATACTCTCTTTTATAATTAATTAATCGAACGAATTGTTGTTGAATTGTCGTGTTTTATTATCATGCAAACAAACTATTTTAGTGTTTTAACTGCCAGAAGGATAATGAAATTTTGCTTCTGTGAGCAGTATTCTAGCCCAGCGGTTTAATTGGGTGCTGAGTCATTTTGAATGACGCGGCCTTTGCACAGCTCGAAGACAACCGGAAGTATGCCTGGGAAGTCGTTCAGGGTTGCCTGCCATAGCTGAAAACCACATGGATGAATTAAAGATGCACGTATTTCTTCCCATTGCAATCCTGCAAATTTTAACCCGAGGATTGATGCCATATGCGCAACTTTCGGAACAAAGTTGACTATGATTCTAGCACTAATGTATATTCGGTTAACTAAAAAGTTAAATTTTATAGGGTTACTTTATAACCAATTCTTTTTAGGTTCATAGTTTTACTTCTATCTCAGCACGCGAAACTGATTGTGGTGCAGACTAACTTTCTTAATCATAAATACAGCAGATGACACTTCCTTCCTATCGCAAGGCTGAGCCCTTTTATCTTGAGGGTCCTCACGGAAGATTATTTGCGATATATCATCCGCCGCACAGTGGTGACAAAACGAAGGGGTGTTTTCTCTATATCCAGCCATTGGCTGAAGAAATGAATCGATGCCGTCAAATGGCTGCGATTCAGGCACGCGAGTTTTCAAAATTGGGATATGGCTGCTTGCTGCTCGATCTTTATGGAACGGGAGACAGTGAGGGCGAATATCAGGACGGCGACTGGGACATCTATCTGGCTGATTTGAAAGCAGGACTTCAGTGGATCGCTGCTGAAGGTTATGATTATGCCAGGTTATGGGCGGTCAGGCACGGTGCGTTCCTGGCGCTTGATCTTGCATATACCATGCCTGCACCGCGCAGGCTTTTGTTCTGGCAGCCTGCTTTGAACGGAAAAGCGGCGGTTACTCAAATATTGCGAATAGCCCTTGCCGGATTCTTGTCGGAACAGGACAAAATCAGTATGAGCGAACTCAGGAACCGGATACAGCGGGATACGACCGTTGAATTATCCGGATACGAAACATCGGGTTCATTGCTTAACACCTTGGAAACGAAACATATTGCCAGTTACTATGGGCTGACGGATCTTGAAATACAATGGTTTGATGTCCTCGCTTCACAGGCGCAGAATCGATCGAAGGAGAGTATTCAGATTGAGCAGAACTGGAAAGAGGCGGGCGCACGGATTCATTGCGAAACAGTGATCGGTCCGGCTTTCTGGCAAGTCTGGGAGCGCGTTGTGGCTGGCAATCTTATCGAACGAACCCGCTCATGGGCGCAAAAACTAAACAGGGATAAATAAATGGAGATCCCTATTACTTTTCAATGTGAAGGCAGTACATTACTCGGCATTCTCAGCGTACCCGATACGCCGCCCAGGCGAGGTATTGTCTTTGTCGTGGCTGACGGTCCGCAATATCGGGCAGGTGTTCAACGCCAGTTTGTTATGCTGGCACGCGCCATGGCGCAGGCGGGTTATGCAACACTGCGCTTCGATTACCGGGGAATGGGGGACAGCGAAGGCATACATCGTGGTTTTGAGCATGTTGATGCGGATATCAAGGCTGCGGTAGATGCGCTGTTGGCACAGTGCAGCAGTATTGAAGAAGTCGTGCTCTGGGGAGAGTGCGACTCGTCGGCCGCAGTACTGTTTTATGCCTACAAGGATAAACGTATCACAGGAATCAGTATTGCAAATCCGTGGGTCAGAACGGAAGAAGGGCGCGCAAAAACGATTGTAAAACACTACTATCTGAGGCGTCTGTTTGAGAAAGAATTTTGGGGCAAGCTGTTTTCAGGACAGTTCGATTTCAGAAACTCGCTGGTTTCTTTAGGGCAGAACACGATAAAAATCTTCCGGGCTGGCAGTCGTTCCGCATCCACTCAAAACACCACTTCTGATGCGCCCGATCAGAAGCAACCGCTCCCTGTCAGATTGGCGCATGGACTGAAGAGCTTTGAAGGCAGGGTACTGCTGATTTTAAGCGGAAACGACTGGATTGCGCAGGAATTTAAGGAAGTTGCGGATGCATCGCCCGTGTGGCGGAATCTTTTAAGCGATAAACGCTTGGAGCGTCATGAAATTGCCGATGCGGATCATTCTTTTTCCAAAAAAAGCGCGCGTAGCGAAATGGTGCGTTTAAACCTTGAATGGTTGAAATCATGGTAGCCCGCATCGGTCTGCAGTGTCTGTTTGCTGAATGCAATAATTAGTTTTCGCCGCCCAGGACATCGATCAGATCGGGCAGCAATTGACTGACCTCGCCGGTCATCATGGCAAAATCGCTGTCAAATACATCATCCGCAGATTCCGGAGAGTCAGCGGATTCCTTGACAATATCCAATGGTACGATACGCTTGATTTGCAGGTTATCCTGTAAAACAAACGAGATTTTGTCTGCCCAGGTCAGTGCCAGCCGGGTGACTTTCTTACCTGCCTTGATATGACGGCTTGTTTCGTCAGCTTCCAGTACATGATGCGCATAACGTACTGTAGATTTTTCGTCATTGGCGCTTTGCAGTTCGCAATCACGATCGATGCTAAACACCGCAGGTGGCTCGTCACCCGATAACCAGCGTGTCATAACGGCTGACGGTGAAATTTTCGTGGCCAATGGCGCGATTCTGAATCCATGAACCGTCTTGATCAGCAGTTCTGTCAGTTCTTCAGCCTTTTTAAGATTGGCTGTGTCGATGATCAACAGATTTTTAGCCGTATCGATCCAGGCATATGTCGTTTGCCGCTGCACGAAAGCGCGCGGCATCAGCTCGATCAACACCGCTTCCTTGATATCCCTGATTTGTTTTTTGCCCGGCTTATAGCCTTGATGTTGTTCCATGACTGCGGCGCGATCTTTTGCATACTGATTAATGACTGTTGCCGGCAACAGTTTTTTTTCCATACCGAAAGCGATGAGCAGATGTTCATTACAGGTATGCACAAACCGATGTTGACTTTCCTTGGGTATGATCCAACCGCGGCTTTGCAGTTCCATTTGCAGGCAATCCTGTAATACATGCCCGGCCAGTGCCGTTTCCAGTGCTGAAGATGCGAGATCGCCATGTGTAATCCGGTAAATCAGTAAATTCTTAAACCACATTTTAAAAAATTAAACTCCTCGACATGAGTACATTAAAAACAGACGGAAATGGAAATCCTGTAAAATCCTGTGCGCAGCTTATTTACCTGGAAACATGAAAAAACTTTATTCCGCCAATAATCTGATGGAAGCGCATATTGTGCTTGATATGCTGGAACATGCGCTGATACCGGCACAACTCTTTAATCAGCATGCCCAGGGCGGTACCGGCGATATTCCTTTTACGCATGCTTACCCTGAGGTCTGGGTGATGCGCGATGACGATTATGAACGCGGCCGTAAAATAGTTCAACAATACGAAGCCCTGCCGCAACCCAACCGGATGATCAATTGTCCTGCGTGCGGTGAAGAAAATCCCGACAATTTTCAAATCTGCTGGCAATGTAGCGGTGGTCTGGAGAATGCTTCCCCACCTGCGTCAGAAACATAATAGCGTAATAGCAATAAAAGTTATACGACAACATGTTTCACGCTGGGTGAATGATTCATTTTGTATTGACCTGACTTTAATATTATCCCGCATCCGGGGCTTGTTTTTAAATGCCGTATTTCAGATTGAGCCTACGTGTTGGCCCGTATTCTTTTATCGGATGATTATTGATAGATTGTCGCTGTTCGACTGTAACGATTGCTGAAACGTTGGATTTGATTTCTGTACGACATACATGAAGTTTGAGCATTCTGTTTGTTTAATTTATACGAGTTGATGGAGAATCCTATGAAACTGATTTTATTATTACTGGCGTTCTTTTTAAGCGCGCAAGCTTATGCTCAGGAAAACACTCAGAAGCGGGATACTACCGGGCAGGAAGACCATGGACGACAAAGCGATGGTCACCGGCATGACGGCGACGGACATGAACATAAAGGCAAGAGACATGGTGGACATGGCGGTAATCATGAACACGATGGGGGAGGGCATGGACACGGTCATGGCCATAGTCTCAATGAGACTCAGCTGAAGCAATTTTTTGAGCCGCTGCCCGAATCCATTATTGACGAACAGAAGAACGCGGCATTGATCAAGCTGGGGAAAAAGCTTTACCTGGATCCAAGATTGTCCATCAATGATCGGATTTCCTGCAACTCCTGTCATAGTCTCAGTAACTATGGCGTAGACAACGAACCGACTTCTCCGGGCCATGAAGGTAAGCGTGGCGGCAGAAACTCTCCAACCACCCTGAATGCCGCGCTCCATATCGCTCAATTCTGGGATGGACGTGCAAGTACTGTGGAGGAGCAGGCTCTAGGTCCGATTCTGAATCCAGTTGAAATGGGTATGCCGAGTGAGGATGCGGTTGTCAAAAAACTCAAGGCGATCGATGAATACAAAACATTATTTGCGGAAGCCTTCAGTGATCAAAAGGATTCGTTGAATTATAAAAATGTTGGTGTGGCCATCGGTGCGTTTGAGCGTACATTACTCACACCGTCACGGTTCGACGATTTCCTCAAAGGGGATAAAGACGCTTTGAATGAAAGCGAGAAGCGCGGTTTGAAGAAGTTCGTCAACATGGGGTGCATCAATTGCCACAACGGTGTTGCCATTGGTGGGAATTCCTATAGAAAAATCGGTTTGCTTGTGCCTTATGAAACATCGGATATGGGACGTTTTGAAGTGACCGGAATCGAAAGTGACAAAAAAGTATTTAAAGTGCCGAGCCTTAGAAATGTGGCTCAGACAGCGCCTTATTTTCATGATGGTTCCGTTGAAACATTGGATGAAGCCATCCGGCTGATGGCGAAACATCAATTGGGCCGTGATCATGTCGGTCATGGCATGATCAGGGATATCAAGGCATTTCTCGGTTCCTTAACGGCTAAGGAAGCAAAATAACCACATAAGCGCCGCGCAGAGAAATTGCGCGGCGTTTCATTCTGATGCGTATTGACGAATCGCCGTTCGTCATTCCCGTTCTGCAAAGGAGGAAACACGCATGAATTTATTCGCAGCTTTTCCGGTTTTGATGTTACTGGTTTCGATGCCTGTCCATGCCGTGGAGCCTGCCGATGAGAAAAGGCTTGATGAAGTCGCGGAGCGCGGGACGCATGTCATGCCTTTTGATCTTGAAAAAACAGTACATGTTTTTACCAAAACACCGGAAGGCGGGATTCAGCAGGTGATTGCCCAGGACAAATCGGATAGTGAACAGATTCAACGGATTCGCGACCATCTCTCTGAAATTTCCGAGGCTTTCAAACAAGGAGACTATTCCAAACCAGCGCACATCCACGGCCAGGATATGCCGGGATTGAATGCATTGAAAACAGCTAACCCCGGGCAGGTTAAGATTGAATATATCGAACTACCCGATGGCGCACAGATTCATTATTCATCTCAGTCGCAGCACTTAATCAATGCGATTCACCAGTGGTTCGACGCCCAGTTAAGTGACCATGCCCGGCATGCCGTTTCGGCGCATCCACACGGACATGGACAACATCGGCATGGTCACGATAATCACGATATGCACCACAAATAGCCGCAGCCTTTATATATTGCACTCATCGTAACCCCAAATGCTGAAGTACGATGAATGATTGTTTGAATATCAGGGAAACGCCGGTATTCTCGGTTCGGTTTGTTCGACTTCGACTTCGGGAATATGTTTTCTAATCAATGTCTCTATCTCATTGACGCGCTCGGTGGAGATATCGGCTAATACCAGAAATTCTCCGGCTTCGATGGCTTCTTCAAATTTCTTAATACGGCGGTTGCCGATATTCATACCAACCATACCGCTCACCCAGGCGCCTATACCGGCGCCAGCAAGTCCGGTGGCCAGTAAAACACCGCCGGCGATGACGGTTGATGCAGGCGGTAAAGCGATCGCCACCAGTCCGGCAAGAATGCCTGTTGCACCGCCAAGGGCAAGGCCCTGTTCAACGGCCGGAATAAAGTCGGATTTCTGCAAAAGATTGGCCTCGGGAAGATCCTCAAGTGGCGTGCCGCGCTTTGCAATGACATGAATATGTTTTTCTTCCACCCTAGACAGCAGTAATTCATCGACAATCTTATGGGTAACGGTGATATTCGGCACAAGAAAATAAATTCTACGCATGATGTGCTCCTCGAATAAGTAAGTTAAAGGTCGGTCGCTAAAACGACTAAACATCTAAGAAACGGTAATTAGAGTATTGTTTTTTTACTCTTTAATATGAGCAATTTTCTGTGTCATTCTATCAGGGTGGCCCTTATTGAAAAATAAGGGTTGCTACGTATGTGGTGGGCGCTAAGAGAAGTGGCCCCCAATTTTTGGACAGGGAGGGTGTCCTAGATTTTGTGTAAACGGAGGTTAATAGTGCCGAGGCATTCTT
>CAZTCY010000013.1:0-44544 GCA_964612715.1 uncultured Nitrosomonas sp.
AATCAATCGGATCAGCGGTTCTGGTTGCAGTGGGATTTGACGTTTTAAGATCAGACAGCAACTGGAAGCACATCAAGCATGCAATCCCGGTCTTATTTAACTACTGCCGCGTACCATATTGACCATATCCGCCAGTCTGGCCACATCGAGAATATGCAAGTCATGCCCTTTGCGCAGAATCAGGTTGTTGCGGGTTAAATAACTGAGTTCGCGCGTTACGGCTTCACGGTGCGTGCTGACCAGATTGGCGATATCGAAATGCGTCGGCGACGGAGAAATCACAGCTACATTGGGGCCTGTCATATGATTTCTGGCCAGACGCAGCAACTCAGCCTGTATGCGGTTACCGACGGTCAATGTACTGAAATCGTACACGCGCTCGGTTAATCTGCGCACTTCGCCGGCAAGTCGTTTGAGAATGGCTTCGGCCACGTGCTGGTTGGCAAAGATGACATGCTTGAAATTGACGGCTGTCATGGAAGCCAGGAGTACACTGTTTCTGGCGATTACTGTCGCAGAGCGGGATTTTCCATCGATTGCGGTCAATTCACCAAACATTTCTCCGGTTCTCAGATCGCATAAGATGACTTCATGCCCGGATAGCGCATGGTAAGTGACCCGTATGTCGCCCTGAGCAATGAAAAAGACGCTGTTGGATTTGTCCTGAAAGTGAATGATCTCTTCATTTTCTTCGTAGCGATGCCAACTGCATGCCTTGGCGATTTCTTCCAGATCGGAAGTGGACAATTCATGAAACTCCCTTATTGTTGAAAGCATTGCGCAGGCCCGGTCTGTTGGAATTTGACGCAACGTAGCCATCCATTTCTCTCCCCAGATTATTTTTCATGTGCTGTGTATTGGCAAAACTTTTGATACCAGCATAGGATTATAGGCCTAAAAATGAATTATTTACCTTGATTGCGGGGGATTGCGCAGGACAATTGCAGCACTCTTTCACTGAGAAACCTGTTCAAGATCTCACTGAAGGGGGCATTGCTGCGTTAAAATCAAGCGCAATATGTTCACATATTGCGTATGCTCCGCTTTTTACTCGGCGCAGGCACCTCGCCCTACGGGCCAGCCTTACGTTTGTTCGCTGCGCTTTGCTTGCGTTGTTCAATTTTGCCTTGCACTGCACCCTTTGATCGAGATCTTGAACAGGTTCTGAGGAGAATTGTTTACAGGCCTAAAGCGAGAATTGTGGGATAAATCACTAACTTTCTTTGCTTTTACTGATAGGCTAATTATTGTCTAATAGGATTGCCTAGTTTACTCAAGGAGGAATTTAAAATGAAAATTGAATTTTCTTTTAATGAATTTGATGACGATTGTGTTGTTGAAGATCTTTTCGAGGATAGCCGTGTGGCAAGAATTATCGACGAAATGGAATTTGCCGATGACGACAATTATTTTGACGATAAGGATATCCAGCGAGAGATAGCCGGAAGGTATTAATTTTTTTGTAAAGGTTTTTTTCAGTTACAGTAATTCGTTTGGCAAAAGCTTCTTTTATCTATTAAGTATCCTTGGAAAAAGTGTGTTGAATTTTCATAAAACAGGGTTGCACTGAAACCGTATTGCAGTCAGTGCAACCCAATCCCGTTGGCAAACGTTTCAACCGTTTTTTAATCTTCTGTTTCCTCCTGTAATCCCCCCAAAAATCGGTCATAACATCCGCCTGCTGCTGCGCTACCTGCAGCGTTTTTACGCCTGGATCTGGTGATGTGGCTGGTAGTCCAGGCCGCACCTATGGGCAAGCAGTTTGAGATAACGTGTCTTTGAAATAGCTGCTATGAAAAATCAGGGTTATTCAGGGCCGACTAATTAGTACACCTGCTGCTCGACGCCAGGCTTGTATCGAAGTGTAATGGCAACCAGGTCCGTTGGATAATTGCTTCGGACATTTGCCTAATGCTACCAATTCCACCATCTGTTGGCGAAACTCAGGTGGGTAAGCAGGCTTATAGTTTTGTGTCATCTTACTTCTCCTTTAAACAGAACATAATGTGTCCGTTCAAAGGGGGCAACTCCAACTCCATTTCGATTATCTTTTCTTTCAGCTCCAACGTGCCAGGAAGCGGTGATGGTAACTATCCCTGTATGTACGTTATCGAACATACAATACTGATTGGAAATTAATATAATTATTAGTATTGATTGTGAATGGTGAAACGTTTGTCCCACTCAGAATGAAATCTAGATAAGTGAGACAATTGTCTGTGCTCCCGATATGAAGCAGCAGTTAAAACTGCCTAAGTAAAAGTCGTTCTCGATCTTGATACATGCCGGGTATCCAACATGCCTGATAACTAAGATCCGGGACATGCTAACGTGTTAATTTCGACAAATGAGAACTTGCACAACCCAATTCTAGTAAAGAAGAGAATGATTGCCACACAACAACTGCATAAACTTGGCCAGAGCATCTGGCTTGATAATATTACGCGTGAACTGCTGACGAATGGTACATTAACCCGTTATATCAGAGAATTTTCTGTAACAGGACTCACCTCCAATCCCACTATATTTGATCACGCTATACAAAATAGCGAGCTCTATGATGATGCGATCCGTCAAAAAAAGCTTGAGGGTAAATCCGGCGAGGAATTATTCTTTGAGCTTGCATTGGAAGATTTAATTCAAGCGGCCGATCTTTTTCACTCGATTCATGAGGCCACTGACGGAATGGACGGCTGGGTATCGTTGGAAGTATCTCCCCTGCTGGCGGATGATACGGACGGTACCATCAATGCCGCAACGGCGCTTCATGAAAGTGCACAGCGCTCCAATCTGTTTATCAAGATTCCAGGCACCCGTGCGGGCATTCCTGCGATCGAAGAGAGTATCTTCGCGGGAGTGCCGATAAATGTCACGTTGTTGTTCACGTGCGAGCACTATATAGCGGCTGCCAAAGCCTATATGCGGGGTATCGAACGACGAATCGCTGCCGGTCTCGATCCAAAAGTCTTTTCGGTTGCATCAATTTTCGTTAGTCGCTGGGATACGGCCATTAAAGACAAAACGCCACAGGTGCTGCATAACCGCCTCGGTATCGCTATCGCCAATCGTGTCTACAAGTCCTACCGGGAATTGTTGGCTTCACCTCGTTGGCAAAAACTGGCCGATGCCGGTGCACGACCGCAACGTTTGCTCTGGGGTAGCACGGGCAACAAAGATTCCGATGTGTCGGATACCTTATACATCGAGGCGCTTGTGGCGCCAGATACCATCAACACGATGCCCGATAAGACACTGCTTGCTTTTGCCGAGCACGGCAAAGTGAAAACACTTATGCCAAGTGATGGCGGTGATGCCGAAGCGGTGCTTGCTGCTTTTGCACGGGCTAATGTGGATGATGTGGTGCTCGCGGCTAAACTCCAACGTGAAGGTGTGCAGTCGTTCGCAGAATCCTGGAACCATCTAATAGATTGCATTGCAGCAAAAGATGTCGTCGGCGAACAATCTCAATTCAGCGCGGTTAAGTCCTAGCACTCGCGGAGAAGCCGAACAGTTGTGCGAAGTATCGTATGAACAGGCTTATGTAAGTGTACGCATAGTAATTTGTCATTTTTTAAAGAAGAAGCGGTATGCTTTTGACATTCGCAATCTTTTCAACCGATGTCTATGCCGATATCTCCATGTTTAAAGGCGATGCACTTACCTTGCTGAAAATGATGGGATACAGCGCTGCCGAGTCAGGCGCTAAGTCGGTTGCCGCTATTGATGCGGAAAAAATCTCGTCGCCAATCGAGAATGAAAATGAGGACACGGATGAACCAGTGGTGAGTAGATAAATCGAGGACTGCCTTTAATTTATTGACTGCTGCAACAAAGGAAGGCTGTAATGAATGTGGAAATAAATAGTCAGCCTGTCATCTACGACCTAATAAGGAAGGATATTCTGAGAAATAGACCAAATAGAATTGGATACATTCAAGCGAGTAAATTTTATGTAATCTTTGTTGAGATATTTCAAAGACTGGCTACATATCACAAATGATCACATCGCTGGTGGCGGTATATCCAATTATGCGTAGGCGCTTAAAAAGGGAAATTTAAATTTTCCACTTTTTGCAAGCCTCGAATGAACAATGCAGATGAAGTAGAAATGAAAATAAGCCCTTTGGCAGGAAAGCCCGTCGAATCATCGATGCTGATCAACGTTCCGAAACTTGTCAGTGCCTACTACACCAATGTTCCTGATCCATCAGTACCTGAACAAAGAATCGCTTTCGGTACCTCTGGGCATCGTGGTTCTGCACTCAAAAACAGCTTCAACGAATGGCATATTCTTGCCATCAGCCAGGCCATCTGCCAGTATCGCAGGCAGCAGGGTATCAATGGGCCATTGTTTCTGGGTATCGACACGCACGCGCTTTCGGAACCAGCGTTTATTACTGTGCTCGAAGTATTGGCGGCCAATGGTGTGGAAGTCATGATCGCGGATAAGGATGAATATACGCCCACACCTGTGATTTCCCACGCAATACTTAACTACAATCGTGGTCGCGATAACGGATTGGCGGATGGCATTATCATCACGCCTTCACACAATCCGCCCGATAGTGGCGGTTTCAAATACGACCCGCCCAATGGCGGGCCAGCCGATAATGATGTGACAGGATGGATCGAAGTCCACGCTAATGCGTTTATTGAAAACAATCTCCAAGGTGTAAAAAGAATTTCTTACCAGAAGGCAATGCGTTTGAGTACCACCCACCGTCATGACTATCTCAATGCCTACGTAAACGATCTTAGCAACGTGTTGGATATGGAAGCGATTCATAACGCCAGAATCAATATGGCCGTGGATCCCCTTGGTGGCGCGGGTGCCCACTACTGGGCAAGAATTGCCGATCGTTATGGTTTATATCTTACGGTGGTGAACGAAATTGTTGATCCGACTTTTCGTTTCATGACAGTCGATTGGGACGGCCAGGTTCGTATGGATCCTTCCTCGCCTTACGCAATGCAGCATTTGATTAATCTCAAGGATCACTTTGACATTGCCTTTGCTTGCGACACCGATCATGATCGGCATGGGATCATCACCCGAAGCGCAGGATTGTTACCACCCAATCATTACCTCTCAGCCGCGATTTATTATCTATACCAGCACCGGCCGGAATGGCATAAAGATGCGGCGGTTGGTAAGACGGTAGTCAGCAGCCAAATGATTGATCGCATTACGAGGAAGCTTAAACGTAAACTTTACGAAGTGCCGGTTGGTTTCAAGTGGTTTGTGAATGGCTTACTCGACGGTTCGCTGGGTTTTTGTGGAGAAGAAAGTGCTGGAGCTTCTTTTCTTCGTATGGACGGCAGCGTTTGGACAACCGATAAAGACGGCATCATCCCGGCTTTGCTGTCAGCGGAGATCACGGCGCACATGGGCCGTGATCCCGAAGAAATTTATCGTGAGCTCGCGCGTGAATACGGAGAGCCAATTTACGATCGTGTGGAGGCATCAGCTACTCCAGAGCAAAAAAGAATGTTGGCGCAGATTGCGCCAGAGCAGATATTGTCTGCAGAGCTGGCTGGCGAAAAAATTCAGACCATCCTCACCCACGCGCCGGGCAATAATGCATCAATCGGTGGTTTGAAGATAATTACCGAGAATGGATGGTTTGCGGCGCGGCCATCCGGGACGGAAGACATTTACAAGATTTATGCCGAGAGTTTCAAAGGTACGGATCATCTGCGTTGCATCCTGGAAGAATCTCAGGTGATAGTCAATAAGGCTTTGACAGAGCGAGCGTTTGGCTGGGACAAAGCTCAAATATCATCGGTACCCCATCAGCAAACCATAAGTGAGGCCAAGGAGAAGTGGCGTAATGAGGGGAATCCTAATTGATGTATACGAAGATTGGGGCTAGGGCAATTTAAAGGAGGGGCTATGAGCACGCAAATAAGAGACAGTCACCCGAAGGAACTTATTTTACCTACGGATATAGAAGGATTCGATTCCTTGTCAGAGCTTGCGCTGGATATGCGTTCGTCGTGGAATCATGCCAGCGATCAAATATGGCGGCGGTTGGATCCTGTACTTTGGGAGCTTACGCATAATCCTTGGGTAGTCTTGCAAACAGTCTCACGGGAAAAACTTCAGCATCTTTTACAAGATACCGCTTTTCATAAAAATGTTATTGACTTGGTGCAAATCCGGCGCGATACGGCCAAAGCACCTGCCTGGTTTCAGCAAATTTACCCACAATCGCCGTTGAGTTGTATTGCTTATTTCAGTATGGAATTCATGTTGAGCGAAGCATTGCCTATCTATTCGGGAGGATTGGGCAATGTAGCCGGTGATCAGCTTAAAGCTGCCAGCGATTTAGGTGTCCCGGTAATCGGTGTGGGGCTACTCTATCAGCAAGGCTATTTTCACCAGGTGATTGATAACGATGGCGCACAACAGGCGCTTTTTCCGTATAACGATCCCGGACAGTTGCCGATCACGCCTTTACGCCAAGCCAATGGCGAGTGGTTGCGGCTGGAAATTGCATTGCCCGGTTATTCGGTATGGTTGCGGACCTGGCAGGTTCAAGTCGGTCGCGTAAAATTATACCTATTGGATAGCAATGACGCTGCGAATTACCCCGTCCATCGTGGTATTACCAGCGAGCTTTACGGCGGTGGACCGGAGTTACGCCTCAAACAGGAATTGTTGCTTGGGATTGGCGGATGGCGACTGCTTGCAGCGCTCGGTATTAAGCCGGAGGTCTGCCATTTGAATGAAGGGCATGCGGCATTCGTAGTGCTGGAACGCGCGAAAAGCTTTATGGAGGAAACAAAATCAAGCTTCGAAGTTGCACTGACTGTTACGAGGGCGGGTAATCTCTTTACCACGCACACGGCGGTTACTGCTGGTTTCGATCGTTTTGCCCCGGCGCTCATTGAGCAATACCTGGGTAACTATGCCGAGCAGCAGCTCGGTATAACCCGCCATGATTTGCTGGCCTTGGGCCGCCATAATCCAAATGACACGGCAGAATCTTTCAATATGGCTTATCTCGCGATTCGCGGCAGTGGAGCGATCAATGGGGTGAGCCGCTTACATGGGAAGGTCAGCCGTCATCTTTTTGAACATCTCTTTCCGCGATGGCCAACCGACGAAGTGCCTATCGGGCATGTGACCAACGGAGTGCATATGCCGACCTGGGATTCGGCAGAAGCGGATGCTCTGTGGACGAAGGCCTGTAATAAAGACCGCTGGTTGGGCACGACTAAGACCTTGGAACGAGATATTCGCTGTATTTCTGATGTCAGCCTTTGGAAATTCCGCAGAGCCGCTAGTAAAGCTTTGATTGAATTTGCCCGCGAGCGATTATCCCAGCAGCTTGCCGTGTCCGGAGCCCCGCTCGAGACAATTGACAATGCCAAACATCTATTTGATTTCAATACATTGACACTGGGTTTTGCACGCCGTTTTGCGGCTTATAAACGCCCCAATCTGTTGCTAAAAGACCCGGAGCGATTGTTGCGCCTATTGACTAATCCACAACGTCCGGTACAGCTCATCATCGCCGGCAAGGCCCATCCCGCCGACTTGGCAGGTCAAGCCCTAATTCAGCAATGGATTCATTTCATCCGGCAGCCCAGGGTGCGCCCTCATGTAATCTTCCTCAGCGACTACGATATGCATTTGACCGCTCGATTGGTCCAAGGTGTTGATGTCTGGCTCAATACGCCGCGTCGTCCGTGGGAAGCGTGTGGAACCAGTGGTATGAAGGTACTTGTCAACGGTGGCATCAATTTGTCTGAATTGGATGGTTGGTGGGCAGAGGCCTACACCCCCGAAGTGGGATGGGCGCTGGGAGATGGTCAAGAACACAATGATGATCTTGCTTGGGACGATCGGGATGCCGAGACGCTCTATGATCTGCTTGAATACGAGGTAATCCCGGAATTCTATACCCGCGATGCGGATGGCGTCCCCGTTGCTTGGATAAAGCGAATGCGGGAGGGCATGGCGCGATTGACACCGCAATTCTCCACCAATCGCGCGGTGCGTGAATACACTGAGCAGCACTATCTACCGGCTGCCTCCGCCTATCATGCGCGAGCTGCTAATAATGGTAAAGTCGGCGCACAGATTGTTAATTGGCAAAAAGCTTGGAAACAAAATTGGGACGCGTTGCGCTTCGGCGAAGTGAAAATTGAAACTGATGGCGAACAACATGTAGTTGAGGTTCAGGTATATCTCGATGAGCTCGATCCGGAAGCGGTGCGGGTTGAGCTCTATGCCGACAAAATTGGTGATGGCAGTCGAGTGCGGCAAGAAATGAAGCGCGTGGGGCAACTGGTGAATGCAACAAATGGTTACGTCTATCGCGCGCTTGTGGCGGATGCTCGCCCGGTGACAGATTATACGGCGCGAATCGTTCCGTACCACGAAGGGGCGGTGATTCCTTTGGAAGATCATCATATCTTGTGGCAGCGATGACTTTATCAAAGGAAGAATAGGCAGTGATGGAAGAGACTGCAATCAGCAACGTGTTGGGGATATTAGTGATTTCTCAAATCCGTCACAAGTTTTACGAAGCCAGTTACGGAGATGTCATTGAGTTTGCCAGAAACCGCCATGAATTCAGTTCAACACTCAGATAAACTCAATGACAAAAACGGGAAACATGTTTCAGAGCAATTGCTGGAAACGGCGCGTGCCGGTAACGAAGCTGTCCTAAAAACACTGGATTCTCGATTGGATGGCTTGAGCCAGAGAGAAGCCGATTCGCGCTTGCAGCAGTATGGAATGAACGAGATTGCCCGCGAGAAACATCAATCCGCCTTAATGCGCTTTTTGAGTAACATCAAGAATCCATTGGTTCTTCTACTCACAGCGCTCGGCGTGATTTCCTTTTTAACCGGTGATTTGCGCGCGGCAGTGATCATTTTCATCATGGTGGTTATGGGTGTGGTGTTGCGGTTCTACCAGGAGATGCGGGCCGATAATGCCGCTGAAAAGCTCAAAGCGATGGTCAGCAATACCGCGACGCTGATGCGTGAAGGCAAGGAAGCCGAGGTGCCACTTAAGCTGTTGGTGCCGGGTGATATCATCCGGCTGGCTGCCGGTGATATGGTCCCCGCCGATGTGCGTGTGCTTTCCGCCAAAGATTTGTTTCTAAATCAGTCTGCATTGACTGGCGAATCCTTGCCCATCGAGAAAAAAGCCGACGCCACATCCACCGATGTTCAAAACCCGCTGGAATTGACCAATATCTGTTTCCTGGGCTCCAATGTGGAAAGCGGCTCCGCGACTGCCGTGGTCATTCACACCGGGGATCAAACCTACTTTGGCGCACTCGCCACCAGCATCATTGGGCAGCGTCAGTTGACGAGCTTCGACAAGGGCATCAATAAATTCACCTGGCTAATGATCTACTTCATTGCCGTGATGGTTCCGGCGGTTTTCCTAATTAACGGATTGAGCAAGCACGATTGGTTGGAAGCTTTTCTGTTTGCGATGGCAGTAGCCGTCGGATTGACCCCGGAAATGCTGCCGATGATTGTGACAGTTAACCTTTCTAAGGGCGCTCTGGCGATGGCACGCAAGAAAGTGATCGTCAAACGGCTGAACGCGATCCAGAACTTCGGGGCGATGGATGTGCTGTGCACCGACAAGACCGGTACGCTCACCCAAGGCAAAATCGTACTTGAGAAACATCTGGATGCGCACGGCGATCCCAGTACAAAGGTGCTCGAATACGGCTATTTGAATAGTTACCATCATACCGGGTTGAAAAATCTGCTCGACGAAGCAGTGCTCGCCCATGAGGAGCTCGAGGAACACTTAGCAGCCAAAGAAAAATACCGCAAGATTGATGAAATCCCTTTTGATTTCGTGCGGCGACGGATGTCGGTGATCGTGGAGGACACGACCGGATTGAATACGTTGATTTGCAAGGGCGCCGTAGATGAAGTGCTGAACTTATGCACCCGAGTGGAAATCAAGGGGGAGGTGATCGAGGTCCTGCCTGAACATGACGCCAAGCGCAAGCAGATAGCGGATGAACTGAACAGTCAAGGCTTCCGCGTCATCGCATTGGCCTATAAACAAATGCCGGAGGCAACGGATGAGCCTACCTACGCGGTCAAGGATGAATCGGATCTGATCCTGCTGGGTTTTCTGGCCTTCCTTGATCCGCCCAAAGACACTGCTACGGAGGCTTTGGAGCAGCTGCGCCAGTTGAATGTGGACATCAAGATCCTGACCGGCGATAACGAGGTCATTACCACTTATATCTGCAAAGAAGTCGGTCTTCCGGTAGAGCATCTCTTGCTCGGTTCACAAATTGAGGGGATGAACGAAGCGGAATTGGCCGAAGCGGCCAGCGCGACCAGTATTTTTGCCCGGCTTGCTCCGGTGCACAAGGAGCGTATCATCCGCGCGCTACAAAGCAACGGGCACGTGGTGGGGTTTATGGGCGATGGCATCAACGACGCGCCGGCCCTGAAAGCCGCCGATGTCGGCATTTCGGTGGATAGCGCCGTGGATATCGCCAAGGAATCATCCGATATTATTTTGCTGGAAAACAGCCTGCTGGTGTTGCAACAGGGCGTACTGGAAGGCCGAAGAGTGTTCGGCAACATTGTCAAATACATCAAGATGGCGGCCAGTTCGAGCTTCGGCAACATGTTCAGCGTTGTGGGAGCCAGTGCTTTCTTGCCTTTCCTGCCCATGCTGCCGATCCAGGTGCTGATCAACAACCTTCTCTACGATTTCTTGCAGACCACCATTCCTACCGACGAGGTGGATGCCGAGTGGCTAACTAAGCCGCGTAAATGGGAGATTGGTGGAATGCTGCGTTTTATTCTATTTATCGGGCCGATCAGCTCGATTTTCGATTACCTGACATTCTTCATCATGCTGTACGTGTTCAATAGTTGGAACAACCCGGCCTTGTTTCACACTGGCTGGTTCGTCGAATCGCTCTTCACGCAAACGTTGATCATTCACGTTATCCGCACCAACAAGATCCCGTTTTTCCAGAGCTGGGCCAGTTGGCCGCTTATTCTCACTTCGATCGTCATCGTTGCGGTGGGTGCTTGGCTAACGGTTTCTCCCTTGGCCGATACGCTTGGGTTTGTTCCACTTCCTCCTTTGTACTGGGGATTGCTGGCGGTCATTTTGGTGTGCTATGTGGTGCTGACTCAGTTGGTTAAGACTTTGTTTTATCGCCGGTATGGTGATTAATGGCGGCAGCAACGAGTAGGCGCGTATGACAGATCCTGCGCATATCCTGACCATCAATGGCGGCTCGTCGAGTATCAAGTTCGCGCTGTATCAAATAGGTGAACCGCTGGTGCGGATGCTGCATGGCAAGATTGATCGCATCGGCTTGCCTGATGCAAGTTTGGAATTCAACGACCCGATTAGGAATCACCAGGGTATTACCAGCTTTGCAGCCTCCGATTCCAAATCTGTGGCTAATTTCTTGATTGACTGGCTTGAAGGGCAGCATGGTTTTGCTTCGGTCAGAGCTGTCGGACATCGTGTAGTTCACGGCATGAAACACACCGAACCCAAGGTCGCAACCCAGGAATTACTGGATGAGCTATATCACATCGTACCATATGATCCAGAGCACTTACCGCGCGAAATTGAACTGATCAATGCGTTCCGCCAGCGTCATCCGAAATTGCCGCAGGTAGTCTGTTTTGATACGGCGTTTCACCACACCATGCCGCGCGTGGCGAAACTGTTGCCAATCCCACGCCGATACGATGCGCAGGGTGTTCAACGTTACGGTTTTCATGGTTTGTCTTATGCTTACCTGATGCAGGAACTTGAACGCCTGGCGGGCACGCAAGCGGCGAACGGGCGTGTCATTCTCGCGCATTTGGGCAACGGTGCGAGCCTGGTTGCGGTGCGCGATGGATGCAGCATGGACACGACGATGGCGTTGACACCCGCTGCGGGTCTGATGATGAGCACGCGTTCCGGCGACATTGATCCTGGGCTGGTTTCATTTCTGGCGCGCAGCGAGCAGATGACTGCGGAGCAATTTGACCGAATGATCAATCGCGAATCCGGCTTGCTCGGAATATCCGAAACCAGTTCCGACATGCGCGATCTGCTTGCAAGGGAAACCGAAGATATCCGGGCGGCTGAAGCGGTAACGCTGTTTTGCTATCAGACGAAGAAAGGGATCGGTGCGTATGCCGCTGCGCTGGGTGGACTTGATACTCTGGTTTTCGCCGGCGGCATTGGCGAAAACGCGCCGCCGGTTCGTTCACGTATTTGCGCGGATCTCGGCTTTCTCGGTATTGAGTTGGATGAGTTACGCAATACGGATCACGCGCAGGTAATTTCCACGGATACCAGCCGGGTTACGGTTCGCGTTATTCGCACCGACGAAGAATTGATGATCGCAAGTTCGGTGTGTCATGTGCTCGGATTCGATGCATCAACAAAGGAAATTTAAATATGAAAAAAAATACCAAGACACTTACTCCGCAATTGCTGCACAAGATAGACGCTTATTGGCGTGCCGCAAACTATCTGTCCGTTGGACAGATTTATCTCTATGACAATCCGTTATTGAAGCAACCGCTCACGCTGGCGCACATTAAACCGCGCCTGCTGGGTCACTGGGGTACGACACCGGGGCTAAATTTCATCTACGTGCATCTGAATCGAATCATCAAGGAACATGATCTCAACGTTATCTACATCGCCGGTCCGGGGCATGGTGGACCGGCACTGGTCGCCAACACTTATCTGGAAGGCACGTACAGCGAGTTTTATCCAAACATCTCGCAAGATGAGGATGGCATGCGGCGGTTATTCAAGCAGTTCTCCTTCCCCGGTGGGATTCCCAGCCATGTCGCCCCGGAGACACCCGGTTCGATTCATGAAGGCGGGGAGTTAGGTTATTCGCTGTCGCACGCTTTCGGCGCAGCATTCGATAACCCCGATCTGCTAGTCGCGTGTGTGGTCGGCGATGGCGAAGCGGAAACGGGTTCGCTCGCCACGAGTTGGCACTCGAACAAATTTCTCAATCCGGTTCACGATGGCGCGGTACTGCCTATCCTGCACCTGAACGGCTACAAGATTGCCGGACCAACGGTGCTGGCACGCATTCCCCGCGATGAGCTGGAAGCGTTGTTCCGTGGTTACGGCTACACGCCTTATTTTGTCGAGGGCGACGATCCGTTGGAAATGCACCAGTGTATGGCAGTAACACTCGACACTGTGATTGCCAACATCCAGAGTATCCAGAGCGACGCCCGCACGCATGGCTTCACGAAGCGTCCGCATTGGCCGATGATCATCCTGCGTTCGCCTAAGGGCTGGACCGGTCCGAAAGTCGTGGATGGAAAACCAACCGAGGGCACCTTTCGTTCGCACCAGGTGCCAATGGGCGACATGAGCCATCCGGGACATGTGAAGATTCTGGAAGAGTGGCTGAAGAGTTATCGCCCGCAGGAATTATTCGACGAAACCGGAAAGCTCCTTACCGAACTCGCCGAATTGGTTCCGCAAGGTATTCGCCGTATGGGTGCCAATCCGCATGCCAACGGCGGTCTGCTGTTACGTGATTTACGTCTGCCGGATTTCCGCGATTATGCAGTGAAGGTGGCGAAGCCAGGTGCCGTAACCGCTGAAGCGACACGTACCCAGGGCGAATTCATCCGTGACGTAGTGAAATTGAATGCCACCAATTTCCGTGTGTTCAGTCCGGATGAGACAGCTTCGAACCGCTGGGGTGCGGTATTTGAGGTGACGAACCGTTGTTCGGCGGCAGAAATTGTTCCAGGTGATGATCACGTCGCACCTGACGGCCGGGTAATGGAGATGTTGAGCGAACATCAGTGCGAAGGCTGGCTGGAAGGCTATCTACTCACTGGCCGCCACGGTTTTTTCTCCTGCTATGAAGCCTTCATTCACATCATCGATTCGATGTTCAATCAGCACGCCAAGTGGCTCAAGGTGACGAATGAAATTCCGTGGCGGCGGCCGATTGCGTCGTTGAACTACCTGCTTTCCTCGCATGTGTGGCGGCAGGATCACAATGGTTTCAGTCATCAGGACCCCGGCTTCATTGATCACGTCATCAATAAGAAGGCGGAAATTATCCGCGTCTATCTACCGCCCGATGCGAATACACTGTTGTCCGTTACCGATCACTGCCTGCGTAGCCGTAACTACGTGAATGTGATTGTCGCCGGTAAGCAACCGCAGCCGCAGTGGCTTGATATGGACGCAGCTATCAAACATTGCACCGCGGGCATCAGCATCTGGGAATGGGCCAGCAATGATCAAGGTGAAGAACCGGATGTCGTCATGGCGTGCGCCGGTGATGCGCCGACGATAGAAACCCTGGCTGCGGTCGAGTTGCTGTGGAAATATTTTCCCGAGCTGAAAGTACGGGTCATCAACGTGGTGGACTTGATGAGTCTCCAGCCGCACAGCGAGCATCCGCATGGCTTGAACGATAAAGATTTTGATGGCCTGTTCACCAAAGATAAGCCCATCATTTTCGCCTATCACGGTTATCCGTGGCTAATTCACCGGCTCACCTATCGCCGCACCAACCACGATAACCTGCATGTGCGCGGCTACAAGGAAGAAGGTACGACTTCGACGCCGTTTGACATGGTGGTGATGAACGATCTGGACCGTTTTCATCTCGTTGCCGATGTCATTGACCGTGTGCCGCAACTCGGTTCCCGCGCGGCTTACGTCAAACAAGCGATCCGCGACAAATTGATCGAGCATAAACAATATATTAATCAATACGGCGAAGACATGCCGGAAATTCTTAATTGGGAATGGAAAGGATAATTTCACGATTAATTGAGATATTTGCAGGATAAAAATGGAATGCGAGTGTAGCCGTTGCGTATAGCGGGGATTCGTATGAGATGATACTTTTCCACGGATAATCTATTCAAAATATCATGACGTGTAAAGCAAGTTGGCTATTTGTCTTGATGAGTTTCATTGGATGCAAAGCAGGTCCAGATTACCATGAGCCAGTTTTTCCACTTCCTGGTCACTGGCAAATTGAAAGACAGGAAGTCGATTTGAAATCTGTCGACCAGGAAGACTAAAAAACCTGGTGGAAAAGTTTCGGCGATCCGCTGTTAAATAGCCTCATGGCACAAGCACTCGAGAGTAATCTGGATCGCAAGATACGCTAACTGGAGTAGGAGTTGCCCTCTGTGAACGGATATATTATGTTCTGGTTAAAGGAGATGAAGATGACTCAAAACTACAGACCTGCCTACCGGCGAAGTTTCGCCTATAAATAGTGGAGTAAAGATGTACCATTGTGATGCACACTAAATTTTGCGGTGATCGCAGAATAAAAGTGTGCCAGCCTGATGCCTGTAAGCTGATGCGATGAGCATCAAGTGAAAGGCGATGAGGATGTATACAGTGGAACTATATGTGAAGATAAGACGTACGGTGATGGTAGAGGACAGAAGTGAAACGTGAAGTTGCGCGTTATTTTGGCATTCACCGCAAGACTGTCAAGAAGATGTGCCATATCTGCAGTACCGTCAGGTTACCGGCGCAGAGAGAACCCCATTTCCCCTAAACTTGCTGGATTCACTGGCATCATTGATGCCATTCTGGAAGCCGACAAACAAGTCCATGTGAAGCAGCGCTATACTGTGATACGAATATTGGAGCGGTTGCGTGAAGAACACGGCTTTACCGGTGGTTATACTATTGTGCGCAACTATGTTAATAAGGCTGCGACTCGGCAGAAGGAAATGTTCATGCCCGGGTGGATTTGGGTGAAGCCGATGGCTATATTGGCGGCAAACTAGGCTCAAGGATCTATTAATATCAGGATTTACTAACGGTAACAGTTGTGATTCACTATGGCAGGAGGATCTGCCATGAATGATCTGTTTATGTTGTCGAAGGGGCAATTTAACCGCATAAAGCCATATTTTCCATTGTCTCACGGTGTTTGGGTGGATGATCTGTGCGTTGTCAGCGGGATCATTTACGTGATCCGGAACGGTTTGCAGTGGAAAGACGCGCCGCACGGTTATGGTCCGCCCAAGACGCTGTATAACCGCTTCGAAAACCTCTACAAGCAGCGGCATAAAATCGGAAACATGTTCGGAAGGCTCATGGACTGGCGCAGGATCGTCATGCGTTATGACCGATGCGTACATACAATCTAGGACACCCTCATCTGCATCGCCGCAACTGTCATTTTCTATCTCAATTAATGAGTCCTGAGCCTAGTTTTTCGCTCCGGCTAAATTTACTTGCGCTGTGTCGTACATATCAACACCGTGAATCTGAGATGCCTCATTACTTCGATTTTATGCTTTTTGCACAATCATATGAGGGTGTTATATTCGACCCATCAACATCAGAATGAGCAGGTTGTTCCAAGGGATGCCGCTCGGGAAATGACCTGCCGTGTGCCATGTTGGAATCGCGCCAATCAGTATCGAATCAGAATTACCAACTGGATTTTTGCGGTATTCCTCGCATGATTTTCCCCAATGGCTTGCAAAATTCTTGACCTACTGCACTTGCACTATGCTGATGCGCTTTAACGTAGCTGCCATCAATAAATTTCCATTCTCTTCCTCCCCCTTCCCCAATCCGGGTTCAATAATCAGTGCCTTGAATACCCTGACCCACTTGCCACTTAATGACCATGCACTGAATCTTTTGTAGATAGAATTCCAGCATCTAAATGCCTCAGATAAGTCTCGCCACGGGTAACCAACCCGCATTTGATACAACATACCTTCTACCGTTATGCACAGGCGCTTGTTATAATCGCTTCTTGAAGTAGAATCTGGTCCAGCAGAACTCATTACTGAGCATCACAATCGGGGCATCGCAAACTCGTCTTATTGGTGGCATAGAAGCCTCAATACTACGAGTTTACTTCTTTCTATTAAATGCTTATCTCAAATTGTCAACAGACCTGGTGTCATTTTATTTCTCCTGAATTATTCTTAAAATAATTCGACTATAAATTAGGTGACAGGGTTATCATTTTTAATCTATCTTTCCCGTAGCACGCAACACACCAAATAATCCAACTACGCCTGCTATAATGCCGCCGCCTAATAGCCATATGGCTTTGTTAGTGGGCGAACCTGTTAGTGCTTGTGACACATCCGAACTTGCGGAATCAAAGGCGCTTACGCCCCAGACAACCAACAGAACTCCGACGATAAGTAATGCAACAGATATACCTTTGTTCATGTGTTTCTCCTGAAGATTTGAGGGTCAAAACAACGTGTAACTACAATACCCACCATATATGATGATAATTGTCATTTGAGAATTTACGCCGATTCTTCAAATGATTCCGTTCGATAGCGCACAGAAGTGTTGTTGCATTAATTCATAAGGTAAGCCTCCCGGCTTTGCTGGAGGACTCACCAAGGTTTGACCTGTACGATGGTCGGTATGAATTTCTGATCTCTGCCAAGAGAAAGGAAGATTCACGATGAAAGAATATCAGAGCCTAAGCCATACAAGATGGGACTGCAAGTACCACGTGGTATTCATACTGAAGCGACGCAAGAAGCGGGTGTTCGGGGTGCTTTGTCGGCAGTTGGGCGAGTTATTTCACTAATTGGCCTCGCACAAGGAATCGAAGATTGTCGAAAGGCACTTGATGGGCGATCACGTTCGCATGTGCATTAGTATTCCGTCGAAGTACGCGGTGTCGAATGTGGTCGGGTACTTCAAGAGGGAAGAACGCGAAATAGGGTAAGCCGCCAAGGATGGCCCATGTGATGGACGTCTTTGAGACGCCCGCAATGTCAATACCACCGGCTTTGCCGGTGGTATTGATTTTATGATGAATTAGATTGGATGTGAGCTAGCTATTTGGCAGGTAGCCGCGACTGATATCGGTTCGTTTTATGGATGTTTCAACTTGGGGCAGTTATCCATAAAATTACTTAACTGAACTGGTCAATCTCTCTTTACCACCTCAATGAACATGCCGACAGAGATGGATAATTCACTTGTAAAAAGTCTAATCGGCAGAATTGGTTTTTTAAACCAGTTACAGTTGATGCAGAAAAGCTACCAGATCCTTCTTCTCTTGGTCACTCAGCCTTAATTCCAGGACGAGATTGAAGAACTCTACCGTGTCATCCAACGTCAGTAAGCGGCCATCGTGTAGATAAGGCGGTGAGTCTTTGATGCCGCGTAGCGGAAAGGTCTTGACCGGACCATCTGCCGATGCTTTGCGGCCATTAATTGTGACCTCCTTAAAGAAGCGTTCTACCTTCAGGTCGTGCATAAGGTTGTCAGTATAGTAGGGCGGAGTATGGCAGGTCGCGCACTGCCCCTTCCCGAAGAATATTTCTTGGCCGCGCATCTCGCTCTCGCTGGCTTGGGCTGGATTGAGTTTACCCAAGACGTTGAGCTTCGGTGCAGGTGGAAAGTCAAGCAGGGCCTGAAACTCTGCCATGAAATGCACCTGGCTGCCACGTTCGAGGATATTAGTACCTTTGCGTGCCGCATCAGCCGGGATGCCGTCAAAGTAAGCGGCGCGTTGCTCGAATTCAGTAAAATCTTCTACCGACTTCAATGCGCGTTGTGAACCAAACAGACGTTGAATATTCAGGCCTCGCAGCGTTGGTGTGTCTATCCGATGACGATATTCGTTAGGCCGAACATCTCCGGCCGTGTGCGTAGCGGCATTGGTATGACCATTGACGTGACAGTCAAAGCAGGCTACGCCCTGATGAGCCTTTAAGCTGCGACGGTCTTCGGTGGCATTAAACTGCTGCTGGGGAAATGGTGTAACTAACAACCGTAATCCTTCGAGTTGTTTAGGATTGAGGATGTCTTTGAACAATTCGTTAAAATTGCTGAGCGTCACCAACTTTCCTTGTGAGATGTCACCCAGATCCGTTCGTGTTGTAAGATAGATGGGTGCAGGAAACTCAGGCAGCAAATGATCCGGCAAGTCGAAATCGAGGTCGAAACGGGTTAGATCCCGATCAGTCTGATTCTTTGTTTCTTCGATCAAAAATTTAGGGAAGACCATGCCGCCCGCTTCATGGTGGGGGTGCGGCAACGGAAGAAATCCAGCTGGCCAGAGCTGATTCTCTTTGATTTCCGCGGGTGACAAAGCGGCCAGCTTATCCCACGTCATGCCTTCGGGTAACTTGACACGTACACCGATTTGCACTGGCTTACCGCGCGACATCAATGTTTCTTTAGATGGCTGATCAGCCAGATCGTAGCGCTCTGCGAGTAAGGCCTGCTGACGTTTCGCAAACTTTGGTTTCTCATCTTGAAGACGTTTTGTCAGCGTCGTGAAGTCTTCATCGGCAGCCGAAGCCGTGAATGCGAAGCAGAGAATCGCTATAGTGGACAATACGACTTGTAACCAGCGAATTTGAGGCCAATTTTGCATGACGAACTCCTTTTGAAATATTCGAACTAGCTGCCTTGATTGGCATACTTTATCGAAACAAAGAATACGGTAATATTTCATTAGCATCTGTGTGTTACCGTACAAATACTAATCCGTTAATAATTTGATAAATTCAATCTAGGTTCATGCGAGGGACGGTTAACAGCGGGCCTCGCCCTCTGTCCCCTTGATGGCTGGCTCTGTGTAGCTAGAGGCCGCATAAAATGTTATGCAACTATCTGTAACACCATTGGGATGGAATGACTGACTTCCTTTTAGTGTTTACAACCTTGACCGATGCTTTGTTTTCCTTAGAAACTGTTTGGAAATTCTGAATATTGGCGTTGATATCACGATTTTTGCTATAAATAGGTGGTTATCATGAATCAACAAAAAAGCTAAAGAAACGTTATCTGAGTAATCTAAGTGCTGGGGCGTAGTATTACTTAAAAAACCACATGTGCCGGTGTCGTCAGTGGGAGGGCCGAGAGAGTTAGGCCTACGCCAAGTGGTAAATGCAATTACACTTCCTTTCCATAGAATCACTTCAGCACGTACTGTGCATAGTGCGTTTAGTTCTGCCGGATGCGTTATGACCCTATTGTTTTAATAGGAGATTGCGTTCACACTCTAGGCAAGGAATTGCTTGGGTTTGATACAACAATCGTATTTTTCTCATAAGTTAATAATACAAAGGAAATGCATATGAAGAGATGCCATAGCCTGCTGATGGGCGTATTAAGCTTGTTTTTACTGGGATTCAGTTGTTGGGTCAGTGCTGAAGATACCGTGGTTATGAATGAAGCGCGAATTGTTGCGCAATATAATTATATTATCCATATCCTCGCCATGCTGTTGATCGGTTTCGGTTTTTTAATGGCTTTTATCCGCCGCTATGGCTTTGGCGCGGTGACGGGCGCGTATCTCGTTGTTGCCGTCGGACTGCCACTCTATATTGTATTGCGTGCCAGCGGCATTTTCGGACATGCATTATCGCCGCATACCTTGGATGCCATTTTGTTTGCTGAATTGTCGGTGGCCACGGCTTTAATTGCGATGGGCACCGTACTTGGGCGGTTGCGTGTATTTCAGTATGCTTTGCTGGCGCTTTTACTGGTACCGCTTTATTTGCTTAACGAGTGGATTGTTCTGGATAATGCTTTTGGCTTGACTACGGGATTTCGGGATACGGCGGGATCGGTGGTTATTCATGCGTTTGGCGCTTATTTCGGCCTGGCGATGTCCATTGTACTGACTACGCAGTATCAACGCAGTAAGCCGATCGAATCGGATCCTACTTCGGATCGTTTCGCGATGCTCGGCTCCATGGTGTTATGGCTTTTCTGGCCGAGCTTTGCGACAGCGCTCGTGCCACTTGAGGATATGCCGAGAACCGTTGCCAATACTTTACTGGCGTTATCGGGCGCGACAATTGCGACTTATTTCCTGAGTTATAAACTGAATGGTGGCAAAACATCCATGGTGGATATGGTGAACGCCGCTTTAGCCGGTGGCGTTGGCATTGGGTCGGTGTGTGATGTGGTTTCTCCGGCTGGCGCGTTTGGCATTGGCCTTCTGGCGGGCGCCATAGCCGTTCTGGGTTACGTGTTTCTACTGCCCTGGCTGGAACGCCGGTTTAATCTTGTAGATACCTGTGGTGTGCATAATCTGCACGGCATGCCCGGGCTTCTGGGCGGATTCAGCGCTCTTCTGGTGGTACCGGGTATAGCCACCGCACAATTAACCGGTATCGGTATTACATTAGGCATCGCGATAGTCGGTGGTCTTGTATCAGGTCTTGTGGTCAGGATTACCGGCACCACACGAGAACCCTATGAAGACAGTGTTGAGTTTACGCATGTGGCCGCACCGGAAAGCGGACAGAAAACCGACCTGCTGCTGGAGCGCATCGCAGTACTGGAAAATAAGGTCATTCTGCTGACCATGCAATTGCAGGATACATTAAAAGCGCCTGCACCGGGCAATATGATCACAGGTCTGGAATCTCAAATCGAAAAGCTGGAAAGAGAGATTAGAGAAGCACAATCCGAATCGAGGCAACAACCAGAGCCTTGAAATCAATAATTCAAGCGAGAAACGTTATGTTAGCCGTGGTCACATGTCCTAAATGAAGGAATGTAGTCCCAATGGATGAGTATGCGCGGGTCAAACCGTTGTTAAATGGAACAAATATCCTGTTAATTGAAGACAATCCTGCCAATCAGATGATCGTCAGGCATTTTTTAGAGATTGTCGGTTGCAAAGTAATTTGTGCTGACAATGGTCAACAGGCTTTGGAAAAAATAGCTGCGGGACCGTACGATCTTGTCATTATGGATATTCAAATGCCTGTCATGAATGGCTATGAGACCACACGCCATATGCGTGATAATTTGAAGTTCAGGCATCTCCCGATTATTGCGATGACCGCAAATGCCACACAGGAAAATCGCAAACGTTGTCTGACCGCAGGGATGGACGATTTCATCTCGAAACCGATTGATCGGTATCAAATGTACCGGGTACTCGCGAAATGGCTGTCCGACAAAAACCAATGGCCAGAAATCATTCGAGACTTGACAGATGATAGCAACAGTTCTTTTTTTATCGATATCAGCGCACTGAAGCATGTATTTAATAACGATATCGAATTGGTGCGTAAATTCAGCCGGAAATTTATTCAGGTTACCGAAGAAGTATTAATCGAGCTTGAAACAGCCAAAACGCACCGCGATATCAAATCAATGGAGTGCCTGGGGCATAAGTTAAAATCCTCTGCCCGAACCATGGGCGCTTATTATTTCGCTGATCTTTGCAGTGGTCTTGAAATCGCTGGTATGAACAATGACTGGCGGCAGGCCGAGCGTCTTTCGAATCGAATCTTGGAATCGTTTCAGTATATTAAACGACAGATAGAGCAGGTGTTGGCATAAGCAAGCTGCAAGCTGATTGCGCTGCTTATTATCTGAGCGGTGAATTCATCAGGATAGCCTCACAATGCAGGCCGCTATTCTCTTCGAGAGCCTGTGTTATTTTCAGTCAGCGGCGTTTGAAATGTCGCCTTGCCGGCCAGCCTGACCAGAAACAGCACAGGTATTCCGATCAACGCCGTCGCGATGAAAAAACTTTCATAACCATACGCATCAACAAACTGGCCGCTGAAGCCCGCAACAAATTTTGGCAACAACAGCATAACCGAACTGAATAATGCATATTGTGTCGCCGAGTAAGCTGTATTTGTCAGCCCGGAAAGATAGGCGATAAATGCGCTGGATGCTATACCGGCTGACAGATTGTCGGCCGAAATGGTAAACACCAGACCGCTGACATCGTGTCCGCGCCCGGCCAGCCAGACAAACAACAGATTGGTGGCTGCTGACAGTACGGCGCCGATGAACAATGTCCGCATAATACCGATCCTGGCGATCAAAAGACCGCCAATCGCCGCGCCCAGTATGGTCATCAGTACGCCATAGACTTTTGAAACAGTGGCCACTTCCTCTTTGGTATAGCCCATGTCGACATAGAACGGATTGCTCATGACCCCCATTACCACATCAGAAATACGGTACAGCGCGATCAGCGCGAGGATGAGCAGCGCCTGTTTGCCATGGCGCACGATAAAATCCCTGAACGGCGCAATCAAGGCGCCATAGAGCCATACCAGGACATGCATCAAGCGGGGATGAAGGTTCCATCGGGCGATAGTGTGCCGGGCATAGTGTTCATTTTCTGAAAGCAGTGTGTTAAACGGAACATCCGGCTCACGAATAATCAGTGTCGTGATGATGCCGACGCTCATGCAGCCCGCCATAACCAGATACGCAAAACGCCAAGGCAGATGACTATACGTTTCGGCGGACGAATCCACCGATGCGGCAATCCATAAAACACCCGCAGAGGCCAGAATCATGGCCGCCCGATATCCGGCCTGATAGGTCGCCGCCATAGCGCCCTGCAACTCCAGCGCGACGGCTTCAATACGATACGCATCGAGTGCGATGTCCTGCGTCGCGGAAGCGAAGGCGACCGCCAGCGCGAAAAAAACCATATGGGAAAGATTGACGACAGGATCGGTGCCGGCCATACCGATTAACGCCAGTATGATAACGATCTGCGACAGCAGCAGCCAGGCTCGCCGCCGCCCCAGCACGCGTGTCAGTACTGGCAGCGGCATGCGATCGACCAGTGGCGACCACAGCCATTTGAAACTGTAGGCGAGCCCGATCCAGCTTAAATGGCCGATGGTTGTCCGATCGATTCCCGCTTCGCGCAGCCAGAATGACAATGTGCCAAGAATGAGCAGTAATGGCAGGCCTGCCGAAAAACCCAGCGACAACATTCCCAGAACACGCGGATGTGTATAAATACCGAGTGTCTTGAACCAGCTTGAACCTGCGGCAATCTTCATTATGGATGGTCGTAGTGGATGATTAAAGGCGCATGATCCGAGAAGCGGGATTCTTTGTAAATTGCCGCTTTTTGAGCTTTGCTGGCAATTGCCGGTGTGGCGATCTGATAGTCGATGCGCCAGCCGACATTCTTGGCCCAGGCCTGGCCCCGGTTTGACCACCAGGTGTAGTGATCCGGATCGGGATTCAGTTTCCGGAAGACATCAACATAACCGACTTCATCGAAAACACGCGTCAACCATGCGCGTTCTTCGGGCAGGAAGCCGGAATTTTTTTGATTCGCGCGCCAGTTTTTCAGATCGATTTCCTGATGTGCAATATTCCAGTCGCCGCACAACAGGATATGGCGACCCTGGGCGATCAATTCCTGCAGGATCGGAAAAAAATGTTCCATAAAAAAGAATTTTGAAGCCTGCCGGTGATCACCGCTGGAGCCGGAGGGCAGATACAGCGAGATTACGCTCAGATCGCCAAAATCGGCCTGCAGGAAACGGCCTTCCTGATCGATTTCTTCAATGCCGATACCCTCAACGACATTATCCGGTTTGTCGCGGCAGTAAATGCCGACGCCGCTGTAGCCTTTTTTCCGGGCAAAATGAAAATAACCGTGATACCCTGCCGGGGCGCTCATTTCCTGATCCAGGTCGGGGCGTTGCGCCTTGAGTTCCTGGATACACACAATATCCGCCGCCTGCGCTGGCAGCCATTGAAAAAAGCCTTTTCTGGCCGCGGCGCGCACGCCATTGACATTAAGCGTTATAATCTGCATCGTTTTTTTGATTCTTGTTTTATCATGTCCGACTATAAACAGGCATTTATCAGGTTCGCAATTGAACGTAAAGTGTTATGTTTTGGTGAGTTTAAAACCAAAGCAGGGCGCTTGTCGCCTTATTTTTTCAATGCCGGTTTATTTAATGATGGCGATTCACTGCGTCAACTGGGGCAATTCTACGCGAAAGCCATTCTTGCTGCCGGACTACCGTTTGATATGCTGTTCGGCCCGGCATACAAAGGCATACCGCTGGTCAGCGCCATTGTCATCGCGCTGGCCGAAATGGGACATAACTATCCCTTCTGCTTTAACCGCAAGGAAATCAAGGATCACGGCGAAGGCGGCCTGTATGTCGGCGCGCCATTGCTTGGGCGTGTTCTGATTGTGGATGATGTCATTTCAGCGGGGACATCGGTACGTGAATCGGTTGACTTGATCACCGATGCCAAAGCACTGCCCTGTGGCGTGGTGATTGCGTTGGACAGAATGGAGCGCGGTACGGGAATGCTGTCCGCTGTCCAGGAAGTCACAAAAACGCATGGCATTCCGGTTATCAGCATCATCAATCTGGATGATTTGACGGATTATCTGCTGCATCATGACACATTGTGCGGCTATCTTGATGCGGTTACACACTATCGCCAGCGCTATGGCAGCAGTTGAACCGGCGAAAACTGACCTGCCGCCATGTTTGTTACGCATTGATATCATCAGCAACGTGTTTGACAACAGTATCGGGCAAAACCAGGCGCTCCATCAGATAGCACAGGCAGTCCTGGTGAATAATCCGGATATTACGCGTCAGCATGGATGGCATCACCGGGCGGCTGATTTTGAGCGCATTGCCATCCAGATGAAAAAAATGCGAGGACACTTCCTGATCGTGTTCGTCAACCGTTCTCAAGGCAAGGGCGTGGTGATTCTTTTGCCAGCCGATCACTGTATTTGAAGGCAGTTCGCGGAAATTAAGGTGATCGATATGATCGATTAAACGCAAATCGAACGCTTCATCCTGAAACCCCACTTCAATACCGGGCGCAACACGCACGATTGCAACAGTGTGAAATAATTCAATATCCTGCCTGGCAACCGGATGTTGCGGAATTTCGGATAGATTCAGGCATGCCGTCAAATACTCAATGGCATGCGCCACACCCTGCGGGTTATCGGGTTGCCCGCACTCCAGCGTCACCGACGGGGTAAAATTGGAAAACGCGAGAGACTGTACACCTTCGGGACGGGTAAAGTAGATAACGGTGCGGTCAAACAGTGTCGCCAGATGCAGGAAGGTGGCGTCCAGCTTGTTTACACAGGCATAATGCGGGTTCAAACCCGTATTATTATGCACATCAATGCTGGCGAAAAGGTGAGTGTCTGCCATGAGCTGATAAACTTTTTTCGCCATCGCGTACTCCGGCACATCATTGTCAGTTTTCGCACTGCAATCGGTTGCACCGGGCCAGATGCGATTAAAATCCGGTTGATGTTCGAGATGCCGCTGATGATAGCGCGCGGCTTCAATATTACCGACAAAAAGGGAAAGCGCGCGGGGTAATGCGTGCTTCTGGTGGTACAGAATATGACGTATCGCATTCCATCCGACCGGCTCATTGCCATGCAGCAAAACGGAAATAAAAATCGGTTGGGCGCGCCGTCCCGGCAGTTGAAACAATGTCGGGCCATCGAGTTTTTTGTACAGCTCATGTGGCTGCAGATCAAGCAAGCCTTCGGGAAGATCCTGTCGGACAGTTAACATGTATTCTTTTTCATCTTTTGCAGGTGTCAAATCGGCCATTCATGCACAGGTTTGCCTGCGTATTGCAGTTGCGCATAAGCCGCTGTCAACGCCTGCATGTCATAGCCGCAGCTTGCGGCGTATCGTTGTTGCCAGTGCGTGCCGGTCTGCCCGCTTCGAATGCGCTGTTCGATAATATCCAGGTAATGATCAATATCGTGAGCGCTGACGTCAAGTTGCTCAAGTCCCTGACGCGCAAGCGGGATCAACTGTTGCAAAATAAATTCTTTTGCATTCATGGTCTTTTCGTCCAACCAGTAAAGATCGGCTGCCAGCCCTAAACGGGCAGCCTGATAAAAATTATGCCGCGAATGATTGAATGTCAATTCATTTTCGGGCGGCTGCCGGCGTTCGATCAGGCTTTTTACTGCGCCGGCGAACAGCGCTGCATTGGCTGTCATATCGACAATACTGGGGCCGGCCGAAATGACCCGGTGCTCGATGCGCAAATGCGGCGCTCCATGCGCATCAAAACCGACCAGAGGGCGGTTCCAGCGCCAGATCGTGCCATTATGCAAACGTAAATGTGCCAGTCTTTCAGGTAATTCATCAAACAAAACCGGCAGGATGGCCGGGAAGTGATTCAGATTTTCCTGAAAGCATTCGAGCAATGAATCCGCCGCATACCCGGTGCCAAAGAAAACGCGCTTCAAATCCCCTTCGTCATCGGTATGATGCCCGCCAACGGACACCGCCTGTTCAAACAGGGGTATCCGTGTTTCTTCCCATAAGCGCTTACCGAACAGAAACGGCGCATTACCTGTTGCTGCGACCATTGCGCCGGATAAAATGACAGCCGCATTATAGTAACGCGTAGCCAGATGCAACGGAACCTGTAAATGCAACTGAAACGACGTTGCAGCGGCTTCCAGCATGACATCGTCATGTTGTGTCCGCAGATGCTCGTACCCCTTGATATTGATATGCAAGGAACGCCCGTGTCTCAGTCGTAACACCTGTTCATTCAGCGCCCGGTAGCGTGGAGAATTCGACATGTTATCCAGCGTCAGATCGGTTTCCTTGACCGTAGGCAAAATACCGATAGCCAGCACATCCGAGTCCAGTAACTGCGCCTGCTGGCGGCACGCATCGTAAATCTGGCTGAGTTCTTTTTGCATATCGCTGAACACATGCCCGCTCAGATGTTGCGGCAGGCTATTGAGTTCGATATTAAAGCTGGCGAGTTCATGAACAACCAGAGGATGGTCCAGTTCCTTTAGAAACTGCGCGTTGACTGGCGCGGGTTGATAGTGTTCGTCGATCAGCCAGGTTTCAAGTTCATAGCCGAACATTCTTTGTTCAGGCGCAAAACGTTTCTCCGAAAACCAGTCGCCGATTAATTGGGTTTCCTGCTGTAGCCGCGCATTGAATTTTTCAGCTTCTTCGGCACTGAAGTGGTTGGATGGAATTTCATCGCCCATAGTACGCCTCCATAAGAAGAAAAGACGCTATTGCACCATCCGGTGCTGCGGCAGAAAAATCATCAACATATTCCATTTCTGCCTCCTGAAACGTCAATAGCGATGACACATAACGACGCGCATCACCGGCCGGAACCGGAGAGCGAATGTTCAGTGCATGCGCTTTCTTTATCAGGAAGCAGCAGCAATCTTTCGCTTCTCCAGACCCGAACCAGATTTACCGCTGATGCATTCTGCTGATAGTAAGTTTTAATCTCCTGGAGATCACTCAGGGCAGAGCGGGCGATAGTTATCTTCAGCCTTACTCCGCACCAAGTATTTTTTTCGTCTCAGCCAGCGTGATGGTATTGCCTTCCCGGACGTCAGCCAGTCCCTGGGATACAGCCTTAACGAATCGCAGCTCCTCAGCGGTTTCCTCGTAATCGTCGAGCCCTTGGACGACGGCAATCCCCCTCCCTCTGCTGGTCAGCAAGATCGGCCTGTGTGTGTGTTGTTCACCCGGCGTACCACTTTGCCCGGATTGACCTTGAGATCGGATAGAGGAACGACGTCCTCTGAAAATTTGGTTTGCATATTCATACGCTCATTTTTGTTTAAGCCATTATTAACATCTGTGTACAGGTGCTGTCAAGAAGTCGGTTAGCCCGCACAGGGCGCGCGTCAACCTGTGAGCCACAGACTGTTCGGCTCTATTGATCTGAGGATATGCGTCATTAGCATATATGATGCTGTGCCTGGCATAAACAGGAAGGTAATGGCTTCAATCCAGAGCGACTATCTGCTTTTACTGAGTATATTGCGCGCGATTTCGATAAATCTGCTGTATCTGAAACGATTCTCGGTTTCGACTGGCGTTGCTACAATAGCTTCGGCCAGCCGGATCGCCTCTTGTTTTTTCCCCATCTCATAAAGCGCATCGGCATAAAAAGCCCGCGCGATGATGTCATGGGGATAGAGTTCCAAAGCGCGCTTGAGATGAAACAATGCTTTTTCCTTATTGCCAAAACTGACGGGAAAGCTGGGTAATCTATAATACATGCGGCCGAGTGCCTTATGGCCGCCCGCATTATCGTAATGCTCATCCAGCATAATGACGCGCAGAAACAGTTTTTCCATAGGACGAGTCATTCGGAGAGAATTTAAAATACCCATTTCCTCGCTCAGTTTTCCCATCGCGACTGCCTTCCAGTAAAGCGCCACAACCTCATCGGCATTGCCTGCAAGCGCTTTATCCGCCGTTTCGAGACAGCTGTTATAGAGTGCTATCCGCTTGCTTTTTTTACTTTCAACATCTGCGTTGGCGCATTCCAGGCGCGCCAGTTCCGCTATTACGGCCGGATCTTTGGTACTCTCAGCCAGTTGCCTTATCCAGGTCATGGTTGCTAATAGCGCCGGTCTGTCGACCGCATTACGCATTATCGCGATATCTATTTTTTTCCTGTAACCTTCAGGCAGAGTTCCCGTTGCTGCCAGAACAGAAGCAGAATAACTTAATCCGATAAGACCAAGTATTGAATATTTAAACAAAATCACTTGCCAGCGCAGCATTGGGCCACTCCAATCAATTTGCAGAAAAAATACCCGAACTAGAGCTGCGACCGCTACAGTCAGTATTTTGCTGATTATTTGATGAAATCCGTGTTCCGTCAAGATTGAAAAGTCAGGTTTTTTCCGGTCAATCAGCGATACACCTTACCATGTATAGCAATATTAAATGATCCATATATCGGGTTATATCACGAGTATCGTACTTTACTTCAGCTGTGACATGTTTAACTGTCGAGATTTTTTACACAGTGATATCATTTTTGTTGACCAGGATTGCAACTTTATGAATGAAAGTTCTTTTTTATTTAGGCATAAATCTTGCTTACTTTTTAGAGTAATTCTTTTTTAGAAACGTTATAGAATAACAGTACGTTTGAATAGGTGAACAGGTTTAATATGTATTTAAAAAGATTAATACAATCATCGCTATGGGTTTGCTGTTTGTTGCTTAGCGGTGCGGCATTGGCTGGAACCCTTTCTTCAGATTCGGACACACAGGAATTACAGAACGCCGCAGATAAAGCGAGGATACTCGTGGCAGTGGCAAAGCAACACGAACACGGCGAGGGCTTGCCCAAAGATCATAATAAAGCCATAGAGCTTTATTGCGAAGCGATCAATCTGGGTTACAGTGAAGCACTGTATGCCTTAGGCTGGATGTATGCCAATGCCAGAGGCATCCCGCGTAATGACGGAATTGCCGCACAATTATTCAACATGGCGGCGGAACAAGGGCATGAACATGCTTACAAAATGATGCGTTATCTGGATCCATCGGCTGAGCGGGCACTTCCTGAGTGTATACAGTCCATTGCGGAAGATGAAAGCATCGACTATTCTGATAAGCCTTATTTTGATATCGTACAAAAACTTGCCCCGCAGTATAGTCTCGACCCGGCACTGGTGATGGCGATTATTACAGTCGAATCCGCATTTGATGCACAGGCGGTTTCTCACAAGAATGCGCAGGGGCTGATGCAGTTAATACCGGAGACAGCCGAACGTTTCCATGTAAAAAATACATTTGATGCGGTAGAAAATATCAAGGGTGGTATGGCCTATCTGCGCTGGTTGCTTGCTTTTTTTAAGGGCGATGTCACATTTGCCGTCGCAGCATATAATGCTGGAGAAGGTGCGGTGGAGCGACATAAAGGCATACCACCCTATGCGGAAACCAGAAATTACGTCAAAAAGATACAGGCCCAGTACGCCAAAACCACGCATCCGTATCAACCGGAGTTTGTTCACCGGCATGCCATGATTGCTTTATCCGAATATGAGTAGCATTGCGCAACCAGAAATGCTATTAATCCTTCTCAGGATTGAACTGTTTTTGGAATAATGCACATATCGTATTTTCAGCGTACCCTGTGTTTGGGTATTATGTCCTGTCTTCTACTGCTCATCGTTTTTCCCGATGATGCTCAGGGAAAATGGCGTGCGGCAAGCCGAACTTCCGCCGGTATCGCACCTGATCCTGTTCTGACGCCTGAAGCTGTGGTGCAGGTGTACGGTGCCCGTGCATTCGGCTGGCGCGGTTATTTTGGTATTCACACCTGGATTGCCGTAAAGCCAACCCATGCGCAAACCTATACTATTTATGAGGTGCTCGGCTGGCGTCAGCGCAGCAGGCTTCCCGTTCTGGCGATATATGACCAGATCCCGGATAGATACTGGTATGGCAATATGCCCGTCATTCTGGCGGATAAACGTGGAAAAGACGCAGACGAACTGATTGTGCGCATTGACCGGGCAGCGCAAGAATATCCCTATTCGAGAAGCTATACGCTGTGGCCCGGCCCTAACTCCAACACATTTACTGCCTGGGTTTCACGTGTCGTCCCCGAACTGGAGCTGAATCTGCCATCGACAGCAATCGGAAAAGACTATTTGGGTTATCGCCTGATTGCTAAACCACCGAGTGGTAGTGGATTCCAGTTTTCGCTTTTCGGGCTATTGGGTTTTGTGATCAGTCGCGTTGAGGGCATAGAATTTAATCTGCTTGGACTTACTTTTGGCATTTCCCCAAACCCATGGGTCTTTAAACTGCCGATCATCGGGGATATACAATTCACTACTTAACACATTGCGCCATCTAATCAGTGAGAGCAATCCTGATTGCTATTGCTTCGACCATGTTTGTACTCCCTTCAACAGGTGCGATGCTGCGCCAACTAAATAAACAGTTTCTATCGCTGTGCGTCAGAACAGCATCATAAACCAAATCGCGATTAACCTTTAGTGATGTTTATTTTTTTGATATTGGACTGATCGATTGCTTTGCGTGGAATGTCGATTCTTAGAATGCCTTTGTCCATGCTGGCATGAATATCATCGATATCAGCATCATCCGGTACGGCAAGCACGCGCTGGAAGGATCCAAACTGCCTTTCCTTGCGGTAATAATGCTGGTCTTTTTCTTCCTGTTCTTGTTGCTTGATGCCTTGGATGAACAAAACCCTGTCTTGTAATTCAATTGATAAGTCATTCTGTGCGAGTCCCGGTGCTTCGAGTGTAATCGTATATTGCCTGTCATTGCTTGCGATATTGATATCCGCTCTAAACGCGGAAGCTAATTCATTCGAAAAGAACTGACTCCTGAATTCAGGATGGAATTGAATTGGAAAGCCGAAGCTGCGAAATGCATTTTCAAACAGCCGGTTTATTTCACGATGAAGCTGATTGAGTTGCAGATTATCCGGCAATCGCTCTAAGCCTTGATCTTCCCGTTTAACCGGCAGGGTTTTATCTTTCCCGCTTTCTTCATGCTTAAACCAGTTCCAGGGGTTGAGTTTATGTAAATCCATTTTGCCGTCTCCTGTTCAATTGAATCGAAAAAACAAGCCGCTGTGTATGTTGCTCAGTCTATAAATTTAAACACAATGTACGGGTTTTGAATATTTTTTCAATACGTAAATAGTAATTGATGTATATTGAAAACAGATCGCTGTATTAGCTTGGTGTGGGTATGAAAACCCAGTAATACCGTTTTACTTCATATCCTTACACACTTCGTGTTATACGGGTAATTTTTGCTGACTGGTTTCACCACGTCTTTTAAAGGGATGTCGTACACACAAGATCATGAGTCTTCGGGAATCTGTAAAAATCCGCTTCTTGTCGCACAGCTTGCTCAGAAAAATGCAGCTTTCCTCAATATCGATTGTCGCCAGTATCGAACATTTCATTCACGGTCGATGCAATGCCCAGGTCTGGAATGCGCCCAAAGCGGTGATAACGCCGCCTGACGGCAGATACATGATGGCGACCCTCGCCGCTGCGGATAATCCTCAAATTCTGGCGGTTAAATCTTTACTGCTGAACCCCGAAAACACAGCTCGTGGACTGAAAAGCATTTATGCGTTAGTGGTTTTGCATGACAGCGATACAGGCATACCCCTGGCTGTCATGGACGGTGGATGGGTTACGGCTGTGCGTACGGCAGGGTTAAGCGCTGTAGCCGCCAGACGTCTTGCCAATGTTGACGCTTCTGTTGCAGCATTTATCGGGTGTGGCGTGCAAGCGCAGAGTCATTTGAAGATTTTTGCCGATTTGTTTCCGTTAAAAGAAATCCGTGCATTTGGGCGAGGCACCGAGAATCGTGATGCACTATGCCGTAGCGCCCGCAATCTGGGTTTGGCTGCAGTTGCCAGTAAAACAGCGCAGGAAGCCGTGCATAATGCAGATCTGATTATTACATCAGTGTCACTTTCGCCGGATTTAAAGCCTTTTCTCGATGCGCAATGGCTTAAGCCGGGTGCTTTTGTTACGATGACCGATCTGGCTGCGTCCTGGTTTGCGGAAAGCATGCCGGTTTTTGATCGCATTATCATTGATGATCATGCACAGGAAGCGCAAATGGAAAAACCGCTTGTGCAACCGGATCTGGTTTCCGGCGATCTGACGGAACTTGTGCATGAGAAAAACAGGGGACGTTCAGCTGTAATCGAGCGTACAGCGTTTGTTTTCCGGGGACTGGCGCTAGGCGATCTGGCTATTGCAGCATTGGCTTTCCAGTACGCATGCGATACCGGACAAGGAGTTCTGATTGAACTATGATGCCTATTTACACTCCCCTGATTAGGAAGCTATTACGCGAAGTGTAAATTGATTTATAATTCACAATTTAATAACAATATCCATTGTTTTTATAACTAAAGTTTTGTTTGCAAGCCTGTTGGCAAAATAAGGGAGATCATCAATGCATATAGGCATACCTGCAGAAATACGCGGGGGAGAATCACGAGTAGCAGCCACACCGGAGACTGTTAAAAAATATACTGCAAAGGGTATCCATAGCGTATTTGTGCAATCCGGTGCAGGTGCCGGTGCAAGCATACCCGATTCGGAATTTGAAGCGGCGGGCGCACGTATAGTCACCGATGCGGCAACATTGTACAGTCAATCTGAAATCGTCCTCAAAGTACGCGGGCCGGAGTCTGATGAATTAGCCATGATGCGCAGGGACACCATATTGATAGGTTTATTGGCACCGCATAAGGCTGAAGGCATAGAAATACTTGCAAAACATGGTATAACCGCTTTTTCGATGGAAAAACTGCCCAGAATTACGCGTGCCCAGAATATGGATGTATTGTCATCTCAGGCCAATATCGCGGGTTACAAGGCTGTCATCATGGCGGCGGATATCTACCAGCGCTTTTTCCCCATGCTGATGACTGCGGCGGGTACTGTAAAAGCTGCCCGGGTTCTTATTCTTGGCGCAGGCGTGGCCGGATTGCAAGCAATCGCAACCGCAAAAAGACTGGGTGCGGTCGTTGAAGCCTTTGACGTAAGACCGGCAGCGAAAGAGCAGGTTGAGAGTCTTGGTGCGAAGTTTGTCGAAGTACCGCTTACTGATGAAGAAAAAGCCAGCGCTGAAACAGCGGGCGGCTACGCCACCGAAATGTCCGAAGATTACAAACGCCGTCAAAGTGAGCTGATTCATACCCGAGCTGCTGCAGCGGATATTATTATAACCACGGCACTTATTCCCGGTCGCCCGGCACCTGTATTAATTAAAGAAGAAACCGTAAAGGCCATGAAACCGGGATCGGTTATTGTGGACATGGCTGTCGAAGCAGGCGGTAACTGCCCATTATCGGAATTGGACAAAACGGTCGTCAAACATGGTGTTCATCTTGTTGGTATCGCCAACATTCCGGGTCTTGTCGCAGCAGATTCCAGTACTTTGTATGCGCGCAATTTACAGAATTTTTTTAATCTGATCGTAGATGCTGAAGGTAAGTTAAACATAAATCGCGAAGATGAAATTGTTGCCGGTACTTTGGTGTGCAGTGACGGCAGTGTTATCCGTCAAGCTTAGCGATACACTGTATTTGCAGAATATCCGTAACAGATTAAATTACTATGCGCTATCTGCGGCATATTAGTTAACGAATTTTAAAGGAGCGAATATGATAGGTGATATCGATCCACTTATTATCAATCTAACTATTTTTGTATTGGCAATTTTTGTCGGCTACCATGTAGTATGGAACGTAACCCCCGCATTGCATACCCCACTGATGTCCGTAACTAATGCCATTTCAAGTATTATCATTGTTGGTGCAATGCTCGCAGCTGGCCCCATGGAGATGGATTGGGGCGTGTGGCTGGGTGCTGTTGCTGTAACACTTGCAGCGGTTAATGTATTCGGTGGATTTCTGGTAAGTCAGCGCATGCTGGAAATGTTCAAGAAAAAAGATAAAAAAGGAAGTGCATAAATGTCAGCAAATATGGTAGCACTCGCGTATTTGGTTGCTTCAGTATTTTTCATACTGGCACTGAAGGGCTTAAGTTCACCGGAGTCAGCGCGTCGCGGGAACTTGTTCGGTATATTCGGCATGACGATTGCCGTGGCAACTACACTGACGTTGACCGAGAACTGGGCATTGATTGTTGGTTGTATCGCAATCGGCGCCACGATTGGAACAATTATCGCAAAACGTGTACAAATGACGGCAATGCCGGAATTAGTGGCATTCATGCATTCGTTAGTGGGTCTTGCCGCCGTGTTTATTGCCATCGCGGCGATAAACAATCCTGTTTCGTTCGGTCTTCCTGAAGTATTGCCTGCAGGCAGTAAGCTCGAATTATTTCTGGGTACTTTCATAGGCGCCATGACGTGGTCAGGTTCGGTCATTGCCTTCCTGAAACTATCGGGTCGCATGAGTGGCACACCTATCGTTTTTACCGGACAGCACATGCTCAATCTGGTTCTGGCGATTGTCATGATCGGTGCCGGTCTGTTGTTCTTCTTTAGTGAAACCACAAACTGGACCGCATTTATTGTAATGACCGCTATCGCGTTCCTACTCGGTTTCCTGATTATTGTTCCAATCGGTGGCGCAGATATGCCGGTTGTGATATCCATGCTGAATTCTTACTCCGGATGGGCTGCTGCTGGTATTGGCTTTTCCTTGGGCAATCCGATGCTGATTATTGCGGGTTCATTGGTGGGTAGCTCTGGCGCGATTCTTTCATATATTATGTGCAAGGCTATGAACAGGCCTTTCTTATCCGTTATTCTAGGTGGTTTCGGCAGTGATGGCGGTGTTGCCGTAGCAACTGACGGTGCGCAAAAAACATATCGCAGCGGAAGCGCTGAAGATGCGGCATTCCTGATGGGGAATGCTGACAGCGTTATCATTATACCTGGCTATGGCTTGGCTGTTGCCAGAGCACAGCATGCTGTCAAAGAGCTGGCGGAATTACTTCATGAAAAAGGTGTTAACGTAAGATTTGCCATTCATCCGGTTGCTGGCCGCATGCCGGGTCATATGAATGTCTTGTTGGCAGAAGCAGAAATTCCGTATGAACAGGTGCTCGAAATGGAAGAAATCAACAGTGATTTTGCCAATACCGATGTAGTACTGGTATTGGGTGCAAATGACGTTGTCAATCCTGCTGCCAATGTTCCCGGAAGCCCCATATACGGCATGCCCATTCTTGATGCACATAAAGCGCGCACGGTTATGGTTGTCAAGCGCAGTATGGGGGTAGGTTATGCTGGTCTGGATAATGATCTGTTCTATATGGACAAAACCATGATGATTTTTGGCGATGCGAAAAAGGTCGTCGAAAGCATGGTTAAAACGCTTTAATTGCGGATTTAAATCCAGTGGCAATGTATTTTCATTCGTACATTGCCACTCCGGCTTTATTCGTTATAGCGCATCTAAAATAGAGTTATTTACGCTCGGGTCGTTTAGCGCTTTTACTGGACTTTACTTCCAGCGATTGCTGCTGATTGAGTTTTTGGATTTATCAAGGCGACATCAATTGCATCAAGCGGACAGGGTTTAGCGATACCAAATCCCTGCGCATAGTTGATTCCGATCTCATTCAGTTTTGAGAATGTTTCCTTGGTTTCGACGAGCTCTGCTATGGTTTTGATAGATAATCTGCGCGCAATCTGATTAATTCCTTTAATCCGTATCATATCTTCATCATCGTGCAGCATGTTACAGACAATACTGCCGTCAATCTTCAGATAATCAAATTTCATTTTTTTTAGCAAATCCATAGAGGCCGTACTCTGACCAAAACTACAGAGGGTGATCTGACAACCGATTTTCTGAATTTCCTCAGTGAAAAAAATCGCATCGCCCAAATTTGAATTCGCATCGTTTTCTTCAATTTCAAAGCACAGTGTTACAGCAGGCACCTGTGTTTTTTGCAATTTTTCCTTAATAAAAGTGATAAATTTTTTATCGTGCAGCGTATCTTGAGCGAGATTAAGACAAAAAACAGTTCTTGTTTCCCTGGCGTGCTCTGCTATCCATTCGATAACATAACCCGCAACCCAACGATCCAGTTGTGGCATCAATCCAAACTGATCGACTAAAGGGAGGAATGAACCCGGGGGCATAAGATTATCTTCTTCCTCCATCATGCGAATCAATATTTCGTATTGAATGGGCAGCAAGGTATTCTTGTCAACAGGGATAATTTTTTGACAATAAACATTGAACTTACCATCTTCGATGGTCTGGGCAATTCGTGTGGCCGTTACGACATCTTGTGAACGTGTTTCACCTGACGAGATATGCGTTCTGGTGGATACAATATTGTCAGCTGTCGGTGTGGCTTGCTGGTTTTTTCTCGACACAACAAGATGTTTTTCCTGTGCCCGCGGTGTATGCAGTGTATAGAACCCTACTATACTTCCTTTAGAATCCAAATGCGGTATATATTGTTCGATAAAGATATAGGGAAAGCCTTTTTTTGATTTTAACACGCGTTCCTCGTGGACTGTTTTGCCGGATAGAATCGTATCAATGTGATTTGAGATACTGGAAATGAATTCATGGCTCGCGAATTCTCGCAGTAACATGCCATCGATTTGGTCTGGCTTCAATCCAAACCATTTTCGAAATAAGTGGTTGTGATAGCGACAGCGCTGTTCAGCATTAAAGTAGGCCAACATGACTGGAATGTTTTCGTCTATATACTGCGATTTTGCCTTACTTTCGGCAGTAGTTTTTTCTGCCCATAGACGGTGTTTGATTTCATTTGTCAGTCTTTCTTTGCTAGATGTTAGTTGTTCGGAATAGTTTTTGATTTCCTTGTTGACATGAATAAATTGACCCAGCATAACCAGAATTACAGAAAACAGACAGATCCATAGCATGGCACCCCAGTAATGTGTTGTATCATCGAAAAAGAAATCGTTCAACAGTATGAACGTTGCTAACAATAATGCAGCACTGACTGAGAAATAAGGCTTGATCGTATTAATCATAGAATGGATATGCATTTGGATCTTTGATGTTAAGGAAATCAAGGCAATTTGTTTTATTGATTATCGGCATAAAAAGACAAAGGTTTTATAGTCGACCAGAATTTCCATAGACTTGAGGGTGTAACGAAAAAATCATAACTGGAATTTTCATTAACGCTTGAAATTCTGATTGAATTGATCTGATTACTTTTCAGAGCTGCATAAAGAGGGGCAAACCAATGTTGTTCAAGCTTCTTCAAATTCTCGCGCCAATGATAAGCGTCGTTATATTTTTCCCTATTTAACAAGTCATCTAGAACAATTAAGTGATTTCCAGAATGGGTTTGCTGCAACCACGATTCTGCATTATCGGGTAACGCGTTGTGCTTTGTGCCGCACAATATTGTCAATGCCCGCGTGAAATGATCACTGCTCCACACAGTCGTATAAGGTGTAGATACAGATTTCGGCATAAATCCCCCACCCCAGAACCATAAACTGTTAATGGCGAGCTGATCACGAAGCGCGCGGTCTTGGTTGATCGGGTGATCATGCAGTAACATCTGGATTTCATTTGTAATTTTATGCCATTTGATGCCATCCTTTCCACCTGGCATCAAATGATTAATATTATTGCAAGTTGCCGCACTCAGCGTGTGTGTATGCAGTTCTGGCGTATTGGGTAGACGTATATACCAACGGTAAGGATGAAGCGGAAGAATGGATATATTGTCATGAATTAGAATTTGATTGATCACGCTGGAAAATTGCAGCGCTTCTTCCCGTGTTATCTGAAACATAAAGCGATCAGCCAGCATAATATGATTCTGCTCGATGCGTAAATGAACCGGATCGGCACGCAGCCAGTAGCTCTGGTTTGTTTCAATACGCTGTTGCGCGGAATCCATTTGCTGCGTAATCGGGGCAACAGGCCAATCCTGTTGCTTTTCAACATTAAATGCCTGGCAAAGCCAGGCATTTATGTCATTTGTCGAGGATCTAGTCGCTTTGCTTTTCGCGAGCAACTTTTCTAACAGAGGTGTCGGCAAGTCCTGATAAATTTCTGGAAAAGCGGTATCAGACCAAAATAACGAAGGTATAAAAAGATGTAGATTCATAGAACTCATTACTGAATTTCAGTTAATTACATTTTAATCTGATCAGCCGTATCTGAAACATAAATTGCAAATCTGTTCCATAAAATCCCATCAATGCAGATCGAGAATTTTACCTATAACGGAAAGCCGTCGTGTGGTAATCAATTATGCCTGGCTGATACTTTAAGCACACTTCCTGACCAGCGGAATTGAATTGGATATGATGATGATCATTTGAAATGACAGCTGTAGAGATAACGGCTTTGGAGTAGTTAAAGTTTTTTTGTTAAACAAGCAGCAAGCTGGAATTTTTTGTTCTATTCTTTGAGTGCGTTGAAAGAATATTACTCTCTGATTGTCAAATAAAAAAACCGCCACTAAGGGCGGTTTTGTTTGCCTCATATAGAGACAAATGTTTGGCTATTAAACGTTAGTCTATTAGTGTCCTGGTTTGCTGGTGCCACCGTATGGACGTGGATCCTGCCCTTCTCTCAGACAATTACCATTACCATCAATACCAAATGGGCAATCCTCGTCAATCATATTGGGATCACCCATGTCAGCTGCGTCAAACATCGAGCCACAGCCAGATAAAACTAATACGAGCAGTGCTGCTAAAAATACTGAAAATTTCATCGCTTCTCCTAATAATTATCTAATATTTATTTTTAAATAAATAATTTGAAACCATTTATTATTATTAATGTTTCTTTCAAGGTTTATAAAAACAGCCAGTTCTGGAGTATATACTGAAACAAACCAAACTTACAAGAACGAAGACAATTCGATCCGCCATCAGTCGGCATACACCATGCCGGTCTTCGATAGGATTGAAATTATCACCGCGCCATATCGCTGAAAAGCCAGCCTTCTTCTGATAATGAACGCCAATCAGATTCAACCCGTCCTTAATCTTTCCACCGATGATTGATGGGCAACTGTTCGCAACCGTCGATACAACTTGCATGGCGTCTGACCACGTTTGACCCGCCTGGAGTGGATTTAAAGCGGAATTTGGTTGTGTATCCATTCTTGGAAAGGTCTTTGTATTGCGCTCCTTCCCAACTAAGATTCGCAATGCGTTCCTGACCTCAATGATCCGTTCCTGAAAGAACGCGTCGAGAAGAAGTTATTGAAGAAGATTGAAACATATCGCTCAGTACAGGGGCTTTATCCGATGTATCACATTCGAAATAGCAGGATAATAAAAACGTTCCAGAAATTATGTTTGCAATATCTCACGATACAGCTTTGCGAAAATATCGCCTACATACATCATTTGTTCAGTAGTATGCGCTGCGTTGACGCTGCAACGTACCAGTGATTTTCCATCGGGTGCAGCTGGCGGCAAAATTAAATTGACATAGATATTGTTTTCCAGTAGATGTCGCCAGATTTGGAGCGCTTGCTTCGGGTTGTCGAGAATCGCGGCAATTACGGGACTTGGTTCCGGACCTAGCTTGTATCCGGTTTCTTTGAGTTTGGCGTAGAGCTGTGTACAGTTTTTCCAGAGTTGTTCGCGCAGATGACTGCCTTCTCTTAACAGTTGCAGCGCAGCGCGCGTTGATGCAATGGTTGCCGGGGATGGTGACGCAGTAAAAATATAAGGATGGCTGACATAGCGCAGCTGATCCAATTGCGGATGATTACTGACGCAAAAACCACCTATACTGCACAGGCTTTTGCTGAAAGTGCCTGTGATAAAATCCACTTCTTTCTGTAAACCTGTTTTTTCTGCTAACCCCTGACCTGTTTTTCCCAGAACACCGAGTGAATGTGCTTCGTCCAGCAATAATGTGCATTTGTATTTATTCTTAAGCGCAACAATGTCGGCCAATGGCGCCTGATCGCCGAGCATACTGTAAATGCCTTCGACGATAATTAAGGTCGTATCCGTGCGCTCACCCAGGCGGCGTAATCGTTTCTCCATATCGGCCATGTCGTTGTGCTTGAAACGAATAATTTCAGCGCCGCTGAGGACGCAGCCGTCAAAAATGCTGGCATGCGAATCGCCGTCGATCAGAACGGTATCGCCGCGACCCACTAATCCGGATATGGTGCCCAGATTGGCCTGATAGCCAGTGGTAAAAACAATTCCCGAGCAGCAGTCATAGAAATCCGCAAACTCGCGCTCAAGTGCGCGATGTCCGTAGTAACTGCCGTTTGCCATGCGTGAACCGGTTGTGCCCGTGCCTTCTTCATCAAGCGCCTTGTGCGCCGCCTGTATACATTCAGGTGCAAACGTCAGACCTAAATAATTATTTGTTCCCAGCAGCAGTACGCGACGTTCACCAATCCTGGCTTCTGTAGCTGAATATACTTCTTCGATCGGAATTCCGAAGGCGCCGACCCCTTCAGGCAGCATTGCTTTTCTTGCCGTTGCAGCTGCATCAAGTTTTTCCAGTAAATTCATTTATCAGGATGCGGATTTAATTTTGGAAATGAGGCTCGCCAATTCATGTACTGTTTGAACATCAGCCAGTGCGTTAATAGGAATTGAGATATCAAATGCATCTTCTATTTCCATGATAAGATTCAGAAGCTTAATTGAATCAATGGATAATTCGCCAATCAGATTGGTTTCTGCTGTGATGTTCGCGTCAGCATTGGCCAGACTGCTGAGACGATCACAAAGCAGTTCAATGATTTCATTGTAATTATTGTCTGTCATAACTTCATTTTTTAATGTATAGCTATACAATTAACGGTAGTGCATCATGTAAACGGACACGGGGCCGCCAGCGAGGCAGCGCACGAATTAAAGGCGCATTATCACATACCCAGTCATGGTGGTGTAGTTCTTTTACTTTTCCGGGAGTCAGCATCGGAGAATAGTGGAAGATTCTTGCCAGCCGAAGATTCATGGCAGCGATACGCTTTATCAGAAAATGGGGCACTACGATACAACGAACCGGCCTGTTCCATATTTCCTGAGCTAAAGTTGCCAGTGACTGGAAACTATACCCCCCGATTGTGCCGTCATCGAGTTCGTAAATACCTGGACAAGGTGCATCAAGATCCAACCATGCTTGAACCGCAGAAACCAGATCATCAACATGCAATAATCCGAAACGGTTTTGTAATTTTCCTACAACCGGGAGCAGTCCTTTTCGGGTTGCCTGGAAAAGCGGTTTCAGTTCTTTATCGCCTGGACCGTATACTGCGGTTGGTCTGAAAATTGTCCAGGATAATTCTGGCGTATGATCAATGATAAGCTGTTCAGCTTGTTTTTTGCTCTTGGCGTACCAGGATAACTCGGGTTGTCTGGCGGCAAGTGAAGAGATGAGTAAAAAACGCTGCGGTTGCTTTTGCTGAACAACCGCTTTGATGAGATTCTCAGTTCCGGTTACATTGGTATGCACAAATGCATCGAATGAACTTCCTCTTACAGTGCCTGCACAATGAATAACTGCTGAAACATCTTTTACAAGATCAGTTAAAACCGGCAGATTATCCAAATCACCATAAAGCCAGCGAATGGAATCCGCATCCGCTTTTTTTTTTCGAGTAAGCGCCTTTACACACCAACCTGCATCTACAAGGCTATTAACAAGTCTTTGACCAATAAAACCAGTAGCGCCGGTGACAGCTACCAATTTCCGCATAGCAGGCTAACGGTCCCCGGATTCTACCACCGCGAGTTGATCATTCAGATTCGTGCGCTGTATGTAGCCTTGTCGCGCTGCAAAACGGGACAATTTCCCTGACGATGTTCTAGGCAGCGTATGCGGTGGAACGAGTTCCACGATGCAGTTTACGCCAAAGGCCATATAAACAAGTTGTTGTAACCGCTTACTCAGTGTGTGGCGTTCTGCCAATGAGGCCAGTCTGCATTCGATAACGAGAACGACAGTTGTCGAACTGTCCTCATTACTAACGCCGAAAGCCGAAGCTTCTCTTGATCTGACTTCAGGTTGTTGTTCGGCAAGTTCTTCGATGTCTTGTGCACGAATGTTACGTCCATTTACGATAATGACATCCGTTCGCCGTCCTGTGATATACAGGTCTCCCTCATAAAGGAAGCCGATGTCACCGGTATCAAGCCAGTTTTCCGGTTTTAGTGCATTTTTTGTTTCTTCAGGGTTATTGAAATAACCCGACATGACACTTGCGCCTTGCACAAGTACGCTGCCAAGCATTCTTTCTTCCAGTTGCCGATCTTCTTCATCCACAATCCTGACGATGTGCCCTGGCAGCGGTTTTCCGCAATTAACAAATTCGTTGCTCTTGCGTCCCTCGGCTTGTAATCTGACAGCCATCCGTTTGTCGACCAGTATTTTGCTGTCGATTTGTATGCTGTCAAATCCGCTGCCTATTTTTGAAAATGTAACAGCCAGCGTTGATTCGGCTAAACCATAGCAAGGTAGAAATGCCTTTTCGTTAAATCCGGCAGATGAGAATTTTTCAGCGAAATTCCTTAACGTATCAGGGCGAATCATTTCAGCACCAATTCCGGCAGCTCTCCAGCAGCTCAGGTCAAGATCTTTCAGATCGGATTCGCGCGCGCGCATGGTGCATAATTTGAGCCCAAAAGGCTGGCTGAATGCCACAGTGCAGCGGTTACGACTGATCAGTCTCAGCCACTGTAAGGGACGAATCGCAAAATCGCGTGTCGCCAGATAATCAACAGATATCTGTGTAACCATGGGTGCCAGAACGAGACCTACCAACCCCATATCGTGGTAGAAAGGCAACCAGGATGCAGAACGATCTTCAGGTGTTATTTCCAAACCGTTACGCACGATTCCTTTTAGATTGCACATGAGCGCATGCTCAGTGATGACTACGCCCCGCGGCATGCGTGTGCTGCCTGATGTAAATTGCAGATAAGCGACTTCATCGGGCTGATTGGGTTGCAATACCACTTTTTCCGTCGGCAGTTTGCTTAACTGCGCAGACGTACCAACCCATTTCAGGTTAGCTACTTTCTCAGCAGCTTCTTCAAGAAAATTGATGTAATCAAGATTCGCAAGTGCCAGACTAGCCTGACTGCTTTCGAGCAATCCCTTCAATTGTTGGACGTAAATCCCGTGACTGCCCAGATTAACAGGTACGGGCATTGCAAATGGAATCAAACCTGCATAACGGCAGGCAAAGAACAGCTCAATAAATTCAGGCGATGTGTCGGCTATAATAGCAACACGACTGCCGCGTTCCAGTCCAAATCCGGATAAACATTGCGCCAAGTTGCGGGCATTGTCTCTGAGCAAGCTGTAAGGTAAAACCGAACGTAAATTACCTCTTGCATCATAAAAATTGTAACCGGTAACCCCCTGCGCTGCATACTCCAGTGCATTGGTTAAAGTATCAAAGCCCGCCAACTGCTGCACGAGCTTATTTTTTGTCGGTGTTGGTATTGATTGCGTTTCGCTGGAAGGCTGAAAATCAAACGCCTGCGTAA
>CAZTCY010000014.1:0-42658 GCA_964612715.1 uncultured Nitrosomonas sp.
ATTATGGTGCTTTTTCGTAATCCCCATGATGCCGTTATTGCCGCACTTGAAATGCAGAATCACTCAGCCGATATCAATGTGTTACGGGAGCGCGCAAATCTTGATAAGTTATTGCTGCGCATCGGCATTCACTGGGGCAAGGTCGTCATAGGTAACGTCGGTACGCCGGAAAGACTGGACTGGACAGCCATTGGCGATGTCGTCAATACCGCGTCGCGCATCGAAAAAAACTGCCGCCCTGAGCATGTGCTGATTAGTGAGAAGATGCGTGATGCCATTGAAACCGGTGAGAAGCCGGATTTTAAGTATGGTGAAACATTTAATATCGTTGCAAAGGGTAAAAAAAACGAACTGCCCGTGTGTTACGTTTATTCGGTAGATTAGAGTGTTAGTGCGTCCGGCGAGGAATATCTTCCATATGGTTTACACAGGCTGTTTTGTTCCAGAGGCAGCCATACCTTCCAGCGCCTCCAGTTCCGCCACAGTGAACCCGGCCTGTTTTCTGGCTTCGTGGTGAAAAGGCGCAGACAACTGCCCCGAAAAATACTGATTGAGTAGATCCCGGAATGTTTGCGCGCAGTCAAGATGGCGCTGATCGCAAAAATATTTGAACCAACGTGATCCGATTTTCACATGTCCGATTTCATCACGCAGAATAATTTCCAGAATGGCGACCGTTTTCTCTTCCTGTACGGCGCGCAGGCGTTTGATGATGCCGGGCGTGACATCCAGCCCTCTGGCTTCCAGTACGCGCGGCACGAGCGCCATCCGTACTATGGGATCAAAATCCGTTTTCCGGGCCATTTCCCATAGACCGTTATGCGCTGGAAAATCGCCGTAATCATGACCCAGTTCGTTCAGGCGTGTGCGCAGAAGCTGAAAGTGATAAGCCTCCTCACAGGCAACCCGTATCCAGTCGGTGTAAAACGGTTCGGGTAATTCGCGAAACCGGTACACGGCATCCCAGGCCAGGTTGATCGCATTGAATTCGATATGGGTTACGGCATGAATTAACGCGGCAAGTCCGGTTTTTGTGCCCAGCCGCCGTTTAGGCACATTACCCGGCAGAACAAGCTCGGGCCTGACCGGACGTCCTGGTTCATCGATGGATTCGGGGGCGTTTCCAAGTGCGAGCGGCAACAGGCCGTCGTGCCATCTTTTTGCAGTCAATTCGGTAAGCCGCAGCTTTTCTTCCGGCGCGCAGGCTTGCAGACAGCGATATGCGGCGTCGAACAAAGATTCCGTTGTGTTATCAGGTCTGTGAAACATGGGCGTGTGCTGGAGATATAACTGAATGATTCATTTGCGCAGTATAAGGCTTTGACACAAAAACCGCACTCGCGCAAAACGCATGGACGCATTTTGTCGCTGATCGGTATTGCGCCTGTAAATTGAGCGGATGTGTAACATCATGTTGGAAAATGTTTATCAAGATGGTTGTTACTTTTTTGAGTTTGCCTAAATATAGTAAAATTAGGATTTAACAAACGAGGGTCAGAAATCACCAATGGAGATCAGTGCATCAACTTCATTTTGGATCGGTGCGATAGGAACGCTTGTGGGTATCCTCAGTTTGGCATCGCTATTTATCAGTGGGCTGTTCTTAACGAGGCAAAAAAGAGGCGTCACGAGATTCAATTCATTTTGGCCGGTGTGGGTCACTTGGCGCTAAGCAAGTGCCAATCTTGGAATAATCAGATTGCATTACTTGCTAGGCCTGAGAAAGCTGAGGATCTAGGGATTTTTAGGATATATGCCGGTGCAAGGGATGACTTGATGCAAATACACAGTCTAGTTACTGCGCTGGAAGGAACTATCGATTCAAACTCTTCAGCATCTAAAGCGCTGCTTCAAAAAAGCATAGAACAAGCCAGACTAAACAATGAACTTCAAGAAACAGCCATAAAAAATCCAACCCGGCATGAACCAACAGCAGAGAGTGCTAAATGATTCGGGAAAAAATGGAAGTGATATACAGTCCTAACACGTTTTTAGTCGACTCTTGAATTGCGCCTAGCAGTTAAGGAGTCAGACTTGTATAAACACATGCTTTGTATAGCGCGCAGAAATGTGCAATGCAAGACCCACTCGTTCTCAGTTGTAGCAATTGAGCCCTATCTGGCGAATTATTCGTAGATTTCTGGATTAGCAGCTAATAAGGTAACTTGGCAGTTTCCATGCCTGCGTATGCATCTTTCACCCAAGAGGTAGAAAATGATCAAAAAAACACTTCTTGCTGTAAATCAGACATAAATCTTACGAATTCCGAATCGTTTGCCGGTGGATTTGACACTTCATCGGGCCTCCGGTACTTTCAATTCTGATCATAAATCCTGTACGAGTAGCCCACGTTTTTAGTATCGTTTTTATATGCTTCCTAAGCCAATACACATCGATACCGTAGTTCTCGGTCAGGCGCCGTCTGATTCGGCAGATGCCCGGTTTGGCATGCGCTTGTTACAAAGTCTGTGGTCGCCCCGGGCGCGGGTGGTCTTGGGCACGACACTCGCTGAAGGTTTGATGTTGATACCCGCCAGTGGCGATCAAGACTTGGTGTTGTGGGCCGAAAGCCCATGGATTTCACCTGACCGGGATTGTCTGGAGCGTTTGCACGTAGCTTTGAGCCTGGGCGCGGATGTTGTCTGGGCTTGTGACTCGGAAAATCCTGCCCCCATGCCCATTCCCAGTTACGCGACGATGCGGGGCATGGAACGTTTTGTCGCCGAGCACCCTGTTCGTTCCGTCCCTGTCGCGGCAGATCATGTCGCCAAATTTGGCTTGGCAAGCCGTACCGGGTGGCGACGTTATTTAGCCGGAACGGCTCAAGTCGTTCGTGTCGCCGGCGCTTGGGTACACGATGCCAGTGGTTACTTTGGCTGTGAACGTTGCGAAGTCTTGCCACTGCTGCCCGCTGGCATGCAGAAAATGCTCGACGTAGGCGGCGGTGAAGGCGGTTTTTTATCAGCAGTCAAAGCGGCGCACCCCGATGTATTCACTCAGCTGGTAGAACTCACACCCGGTGCTGCCGCGATAGCACGCACCAGACCCGGCATCGATCAGGTTTGGGTCGGCTCGTTTTTTGACTGGAAAACCTCAGACCGTTACGATTGCATCAGTTTTTTGGATGTGCTGGAGCATCTGGTCGATCCCGAACAAGCTTTGTCACATGCAAAAAGCCTGCTCAGCCCCACGGGCGCTATTGTGATGTCTTTGCCGAATGTCGGGCACTGGTCGGTGGTGGCCGATTTATTGGAAGGGCGCTGGGACTGGGCGCCTGCAGGCATTCACTGCTACACTCATGTCCGGTTTTTTACACAGCAGACGATAAAAGACATGCTGCTGCGTGCAGGTCTCAAAGCCGAAGTCTGGGAAACAGTGCAACTGCCCTGCCCACCGGACTGGAGAACGCAATGGAACACGCCGAGGCTGAAACTTCACAGTGACAGCCTTGATATCCATGCTTATTTAATCAGGGCCGTGCCTTTTACAAGCTGATGACGCGTAATGCTGTTACCACCATTCTGGCCAACCCGCAAATCCGGGATCAGTCTCAGTCTGTTGTAAATGGGACAACCCTCAACTCCAAACCCCCGACAATTAGCATATACGGATACGTCTGTAAAATATGGACAAATGAACCAGAACGTTTTAACGTTAGTTCTTCCAAGCACACCGTGGGACTCAACACCTAAATCTTCTGGTTTTTTGTAATCGGCCAGCAGACTATCGATTAAGTCGGCCGGTAGGGATTTGGGTGTAGTCATTTTTACTCCAAAGGCATATACGACGCAGTTTCCTGCTAAATGACCATTTACATAAAATTATTTACCCCCCTCTTTTCCATACACTACATTTCATTTGATTATAGTTCTCGCCCAGAGCATTTTCTTTACACAATTAATAATAATGATTATTATTCCTATTCTTGCATGTAATATTGCCGTTAAAATTTAGTTGGGTTGAATCCTCCTCATGCTTGGATTTGATGTTGCAATGTAATGTGTTCATACGTTACCGTTTTCCCGATCAATTTTTATTTCTAACATATGAAATGAGGAAGACATTTGTATTCATCAATTATGGTTTCTATATCGCAGATAATTTTTAAAACAAAACTTGTCAGCATTTTGATATAAGAATTTACGACGACTGGCCTGTTTGAGGTTCATCATGAATGAAGATGACATACTGTTACTCGGAGAGTTACTGCAAAAAGGCGGCTGGACGATGGTCCCGTTGTACGCGTGCTCAGCGGTCGGTCTTATCGTATTTGTACATAAGCTCATGGCGTATCGCGCTGCGCAGCTTTCAGATTTAAGCTGGGAGTCAGAGGTGATAAAACTGATACGGTCAGGCAATCTGGCTGCTGTGCAAGATGCATTCAATCATTCCGCAAATCCTGCAACCAATGTCGTCAACGCAATCGTTACAGCGTTGAGAGAGCGGCCGGAGGCAGCAAAATCAGAAGCACTCAGAGTTGCCAGCCTGGAGTTGCAGAAACTGGAAAAAAATCTTTCACTGTTGTCATTTCTTGCTCAGGTTGCGCCACTGCTGGGTCTGTTGGGCACTGTTCTTGGCATGATGGACTTATTTATAGGTTTTCAACAAAAGGGCACTTCAAACATCAATCTGACAGAGCTTTCATCAGGGATCTGGAAAGCATTGATTACAACAGCCGCCGGTTTGACAATTGCCGTACCACTGTTGGCAGCCCATGGCTATCTGTCAAGCCGGGTCGATAACGTACGTCTTGCTTTAAGCGATCTGATTCAACGCATTTTGTACAGCACACCCCAGACACAAACACAGCCCGAAGCAGGAGGAAAAGATGGAATTTGAGACCCGCGCGCGGACAACGCCCGGCATTAATCTTACTCCATTGGTCGATGTTATTTTCATCCTGGTTATTTTTATTGTGCTGGGCGCAAACTTCCACCGCATTCAGACACTGGATGTCTCGATCCCGGTCGCGGAATCGTCTGGACAAGCTGATACCAGATCCCTGGTCATAACAATTCCTGTATCAGGCCAGCTTGACCTCTCGGGGGAAAAAATTGATCTGGATGATCTGAAAAACGCACTTCGCACAAGGGTCGCTGACTTTGAGTCAGTATTGCTGGTAGCCGACCAGTCTGCGCCGGTGCAGCGTGTCGTTCAGATTCTGAGCGATGCTCAAGTGGCCGGTTTTGTATCTGTCAGTATTGCAACCCGGAAAACTGAATAATAACTGCCATGAATTTACTGGAAAATTGGGGCATTCCCTTATTCACATCGCTTCTGGTTCATACCGCAATTATGCTGTTGCCGGTTCAGTATGGAAGCCAGAGGGAAAATAAAGATGTTCGGGAAATGACATTCCGGTTAGTATCACTGCCTCAAGAACCGCAAGCAACCGCCGTGGATCAGGTAGTTTATCAACCGGAGCAGAAGCCTCTTTCCCCAGAAGTGATACAGCCAAAACCACAGCCACAGCCACAGCCACAGCCACAGCCACAGCCACAGCCACAGCCACGTAAGCCTGTACGGTCAAAAACAGCAAAAATTCCAGTCCAGAAAGAAGTGAGCACTGTAAGTAATGCGCATGTTGATTCGGTGTCCGAGCCGCCGGCAGCAGACCTGGTTGCTGTCACACAGCCTCAGTCAGGCAATTCTGCACCAGGTAATATGCCTACAGGTCCGGCGGTGTTATCTACGGAATTATCTGTGATTTGTCCTGAATTTACGGCCCCGGCCTATCCCAGAATTTCCCGGCAGCTTGGTGAATATGGCGATGTTGTGTTGAGACTTGAGGTGAGTGAAATCGGTGTTGTAAGGTCTGCTCAAATCATCAGTAGCAGCGGTTATAAACGCTTGGATGATGCTGCCATCGAAGTGACCAGAACCTGGCGTTGTAATCCACCCCATCGAAACGGTCAGCCTGTTAGCGCCATTGCACTGCAGCCGTTCAAATTTGTTTTACAATAACAAGAGCAAATTGGGGGCAGATCTTGTAGGTGTTACTATAAGATCTGCCCCCTTCTTCCATTCACGGATTGACCAGATTCGTATCCCACGTAATCAGCTTCAAATCACCGGATGCGGTTTTAACGCCTGTCAAAATCATATCGCGCGGATCGAGTCCCGGATACGAACGGGAAACGACATCTGCTGAAATCTTGGATGCTTTACCCGCTTTCGAAGAACCCAGGCGTCTCAGATTCGTGCCGGTATCATTGACTGCCCAGCCAATGAGCATCAAATCATCTTCGGCGTTACGCACGACAGTGGTCAGGTTTGAGCCGCCGTGTGGCGCGGTCAGGAGGCTGATCTCACTGACTTTACCGGCAAGGCCCGTGTCGCGTCGCGCACCGATATCGCCATTTGAATTCACTGACCAGGTGATCACTCTCAGATTTCCATCACTGTCACGCACAGCGGCGGCAACCCCTTTCGCCAGTGGTGCAACGGCGATTGCACCGCCAACAGCGCCCGCTTGAGCTGCATTGCCGCGTGTCAGGGTTTTGCCGTCCGATGACATTTTGTACGGTATAACCTTCAAGTCACCCGCGCTGTCGCGTACACCCACAAAAACGCCGTCGAAATTCTTGGCGCGTGCAATTGAAACTACGGAAACAGCGCCTGCGGAGATGTCTCCGAGCCGGACAACTTTTGCAGTGCCATCGTTTGCAACATCAATGTCCCAGGCGATCACCTTAAGATTACCCGCCTGATCGCGCACCGCCGTTACGGCTTTTTTGTCTCCGCTGCCGGTGGTGGCCATAGACAATGCGCTGATTTTGCCTGCGGAAAGATCATGCACACGCTGAAAACCGCCGGTTATTGTCACTCGGTAGGCGATCATTTTCAGGATGTCATCTGACTGACGTACGGCGGCAAGCACATACCCGTCTGTCGGTTCTGACAACTTGACATCCTTGACTGCACCCGCTGTGATATCTCCCTTGCGGACAATCGAGTCAACGCCGACCAGATCCCAGCCGATCAGTTTCAAAGCATTATCGTTTGTGGCAACGGTTGCGGTAACCGCCCGGTTCCCGGAGATAAACAACGTATCGCCACCTTTGATGGCACCGGCTTCGGCATCCGCGCGGCGTAAATAAGGCGAGGGATGCACCGTCTTGAAGCCGCAATCGGGTGAATTGGCCTGCCAGGTTGCACAATCCGGATTTCCTGAGAATTCGCCGCCACGCAACCGGTACCAGCCATCGGAGGTATGTTGCTGTCCGACTTCAAAGCGGTGTCCCCAGGCGTTGCGAAACCGCATTGCCACAGACGACCCCAGTGCTTCGCGGCCTTTGCTGTCTGTCCCTGTGATTGGACTGAGCGACATATGGAGGTGCGGGCCACTTGAATTACCGGAGTTGCCTGCTCTGCCGATAAGATCGCCTTCGGTGACGCGCGGACGATTTTCAGGCTGGATATAGGCCGCGACGCGCCATGCACCCTCTTTGGCTGTGGTGGCAGGATAATTCTGTCCGTTGCCGTTATCCGGCGGACAGAGATGTGCTGGCATTGATCCCGATTTCAGGTGCGCTATCGAAATGGCATTGCCCTGGTCAGTAATAATCACGGCATGATTGCCACCTGTGAAGATAGCGTTATTGGGCGGATTGACGCCCGGTTGCGGATCATCCGGGAAATTACGCCAGCAACTCGCGATCACGCCATTTGCCGGTGCGTACAGCGGTGTATCCCAATCATAGTCCTGATTGTTGGCGGCTGACCCGGTACCTTTATTCCAGCTGTCGCCATCCCAGCGCCGGATATTGAAGTCGATTGTGCAGCAGCCTTCACCGAACTCGCTGACTGTCCAATAGCTGTCATTGGCGAGATCGGATGATCGCGAAGGAAACGTAATGGTTTCCTGGGCGAACACGGGATGCAATGCGGCAAACGCGAGGCCAGCGGTTATGAATAGTATTTGACGAACAGGGGATGTTGATTTGCTTTTCATCATTGTTGCCTCCTGAAAGCGAATTAAAATGACATATTTCTATCCGATGTTATCTTTCCGGTCTGTTGCTGTTGATCACATTCCGAAGTACCTTGATTTTGGCGGATTCGTATAATCAGTGCAAGAATGTTGATAACATTGATGGAGGAATAGACAAGTATGTTTCCGTCAAGAAATATTCCGGAAAAATGATATGCGCTTGAGCAAAAAAAGGCTGTGATAAAACGCACCGCATGGCGTTTTGCATATTTCCTAAAGAGATGCTGTTTGTTTTGGTGCTGAGTGATCGACCACCGTTGCCAGAAAATGGCGGGCAATACAGTGCTGTATCATATTGACCATGTGCGGTTCTTCCATACTGTGCAGCTCATGGAACAGTGCGGGTACGATGGTTATAAAGACATTGACCAGTTGTGGATCAAAGTGCCGGTTGCTTTCCTGCACGATATGATTGATCGCTTCATCTATCGGCCATGACGTTTTATAGGGACGTTCGGAAGTCAGTGCGTCAAATACATCTACGATAGCGAATATACGTGCATTCAAAGGAATCGCATCACCCCTGAGTCCTTTCGGATAACCACTGCCATCGTATTTTTCATGATGAAACTCAACAACATTCCGTGCGCCGCAAATCCAGCTGGATTGTTCCAGAATGTCCACACCGAGCGGCACGTGTGTTTTCATGATTTCGAATTCCTGTGGCGTCAATTTTCCGGGTTTGAGTAAAATCGGATCGCGTATGCCGATTTTTCCAACATCATGCAGAAAAGCGCCCATGATCAGATTGCGTATCTCATGACGCGGCAAGCCGATCGCTTCACCGAGCCGCAACGCGTAGTAGGTTACTCTGTAATTATGGGTATTGGTATCGGAATCACGCTCCGCAATTGCGCATCCCAATACATTCATTAACTCAAGATTTCCCATCAGAAGGTCGTCGGATAACCGGATCAATCCGCGATTGAGTACCATAATGATGGGGTACATCAATAACGTGGTGAATGTAATACTGATGGATACAAACAACAGTGTGCGGATCAATGCAGACTTGATCGTATCCAGGGTTTTTTCGTCAACCTGGTAGATGCCTTCAAAATAACCGATCGGCCCTGCCGGTATAGCCTTGCTGCTTTTTATCGGCACGAGAACGGCAATGAATAATTTTTCACCAATAAAGTGAAATTCGTGCGTAAACTCGCCACGGTGCGGGAACTGATGACGATACTGGTTAATCCAGCTCTCCGTCGCTTCTTCACCCGGTCGAATTGCTTCCACCCTGAGCTGTTGGTCGCGGTCATACAGTTCAACGATGAGGAAATTCTGTCGCACAAGTTGCTGCGCAAGATGTGTCAGATGTCGCTGCGAGGTTGTATCGAGGTGTGTTAGATCATAGTTGGATTCATCGCTGAGAATGGCTGATTCATGCAAGGCCAGTTGGTGAACAAACTGTTGAGAGCGGTGCACTTCTGACCATAAAATCGCTCCCCCAATCACGATGCAAAGAAACAGCCAGCCGAGAAACAGCCGGACCAGGATTTTCCGGTGTGTAAGCCGGGCCGTGGATAGTGCAACCCGGGAATCAAGATTGGCATTAAAGGGTTTTTGTTTCATTGTATTCAGGAAGGATAGATTTTCTCCTCTTGCCGGGGAAGTCTATCACGTAAAATGCGTAATCAAATTTTCCGGCTTCAATCCATCTTATTTCTTGTTTATTTGCGCAGTGTATCCGGCAATTGATCAGGCCATTTGTCAGATTGTAATTCAGCAGCCATGAGCCAAGATGCCGCCGACCAGTGCAAAAGGAGCGGACAACATGACGATCAGTGCTCGGTCAGCCGCCTGAAATTGAAATAGAGCAGCAGGAAAATAAGGAATGAGCGGCTAACGGATAACCTTTTCTGCGCTCATGCAAGGTTCATTCCTTCAAATTCAATAAGGTTTTGCCTATTTCATGCTGAAGTTTGGGTTGAACAGCGACTTCATCAGCATATTTTTTCCATTGATTGACCGTGCTGTTAATCTCGTCAATGATTTCTGCTGCCTTTTTGCATCGAATGGATGCACCAACGATCAGCAAATCAGCTTTTGTCAGATCTTTTCGTTTCCCGTTAATGCTCAGCGCATGCTGGCTTACCCACGCGCTTCCGGGGCGAAAGGCATGGCAAATGTCATAGGCTGGAGCCAATTCCCATTTTCCGCCTTGCCGCAGCAGGAATGAGAAATTCTTGGCGTGGTCGTCACAGTTCCGGGCAATCACGTTAAACACCATTCTTCTGAACATCTGCTCGGCATCGGCATAGCTGAGCTTGAGCTCGCGCATACACTGGAATAATTGTTCGTAGCTAAAACTGTTAGCCAGGTTGTAATCGAAGTGCTTTAATGCGCAAAAAGTTTGCACATGATGCTTGGTTTCGCAGCCTTCACGGTCGAAGCGTTGGGTCATGAAGTGTGCCCGGCCGTTTTCTTCCATCAGCCGGGATGGCATCATTGCAATGCCACAGGCCTTTGCCATGTTGTAGTAAGCCATTTCTATCCGTCCGTAGCCATGGCTGCTCCCTAATTGAACATCGCTTACGCCATCGAGTTTGATGAGCCAATGCGCAAATCCCTTTGGCGCTTTAGTTTGGCCTGACTTCACCGCTCCGGTTTTTTCATTCCAGGCAATCACGGCTTTGGGTCGTGCGCCACCGGCAGAAGTGCCGATTTTTAGAATCTCCGAAATAGCGTGCGCTTCATCTTTTCTCAGGCGGGTGGTGAATGCCGCTCTTCGGTGCAGTATTTTTTGTGCGATATCCACCAGGCTGTCCATTTCTATCGAAAAGGTGCGTTTGCTTTCTGTTAATGCTGAGGGTTCAAATTCCAATGCACCCATACCCCGCGTTCCTGTAAAACAGAGCATTTCTACAGGATTCATGCTGTCTTGCGGACGACCCTGTTGTGCCAGCCAGATATTGATGAGCTGATTGCCGTATTTATCCGGTAATACATCGGCTAGCAAACCGGGTAAGCCCTTAAAGGTGTTGTATTCCGGGTTATTATCTTTTCGGAGTTCCGGAAATGAGAATTGACTTTGAGCAGAAGCAACAGGCATCTTCAGCGGAGACAAATCCCAACCCAGCTGTTTGAATTTAGGATCGTATTCAAATGCGGCATAACCCCTCCGTTCATCCCAGGCCACAGCACCGACTAACGTGCGCCATATGTTTATTTTTGCGACATGGATCATTTACCAATCAGTATCGTTAGTTTTTTTATCTTTTCTGCCTTTTGAGCGCACAGATTTATGGCTTGCGCGTTGGCGTTTTTCCTTCTGCAATTTGGCCAATGCCAGTGGACTCAGCGTTTCATTCACTGTAAAAGCGCTCATTACGCTCAACTGGTCCAGTACCCGCAATACCTGAATCAAGGTGGCGAGCGTAACCGTTTCGCCCCGCTCCAGCAAACTCAAAGTAGACCGACTGATGCCGGCTTCTGTAGCTAATTCATTCTGTGTTTTGTTTTGCGCCATGCGGTGATGCCTGACAAATGTGCCAATATGCGCTGCCAGCGCTTGATCGTTCATGGATGGCCAATTAGCGAATGATATGTCAGTCATAAAACATGTTCTATGGAGTTAGTGAATGCTATATAGCGCGTATATTGTAATCAATATTAGTTATTTGTGAATGGTTAATCATTCGTTGTATTATAAAATAGCATTTAGTGAATTAGAAGTCATTCATAGAATATTGTCATGGAATATTCTGCAGTATTTCTTTGCTTCTATTCTGCGGGTCGCAATATTCCAGCAAGGTATACCAGAGATTGCTGGGCGTGTATGGCTTGATTCGCGACCCCGACCCCGACCCCGACCCCGACCTGTGATGAATCGGCGTTCCAACTCTCATCCCAGTGCCCATAAATCTCCCAACAAATATTGGAGAGCCGATGTCCGCGCTCGGCACATCAGACTTCGCCGCACGCGACCGGAACAAACCTCGACAGCGCCTTTGGATGACAGCGGTGGAAATTGTCTCCGTATTTATGTTTTATTTCAATGGTATACGATGTGGAGCCAACGTCAAAGTCACCGGTGCGATGCTTGCGGAGCATCCGATGGACTGTCGGGTTGGGCGAGGGGACGACTTTGCAAGGCTCCGATGGTTTTCTGAAGGCTCAGCATGCTTTCATGGCTAACTTGGATGACACCGCGTCGAGGCCTGTCCAGGTCGATAATGAGGTAGACGACCAGCGCGATGAGAATGACTAAAGTGAAGGCCGCAAGGGTGACCCGGTGACCGGCAATTCCAGATGCATAGCCGAGGGTGGCCGTTGTCAGCACGATTGTCGCGAACATCAGGAACAGCACGATTTCCGGTACCTGCCGGTTCAATGCCGCATCCCTGGTGGAGGATGTATCGATTAATTTATTCAGGGACTGGATGAAGAACCCGCTGGTGACGACATTCTTGTCCAGTTCCGCTGCCCGCACCGCATAGCTCCACAGTTGTGCTTCCATCAGTTTCGCCTGATGCAGCAGCGTTTCGTGCAATGCAGGTTCCGTGGCATCGGTACGACCTTCCTGAATACGGACATCCAGGTATTGGCGGAGCAGTGCTTGTACTTCATCTCGCATCTCCCCGGGTAGAAGTTGCGCCCTGAGATAGGCGCTCCCGATGGCATTGGCTTCGGCCACGACCGTCTGGCTGCGATCTTCGTAACGTTGCAACGCCGCAGAAAATGTGAAAGCCAGTAACAGCGCCAATAGTCCCAGCATTGAGACCAGAACAGCATTGGCTTGCGTGATCGCTTCAGCCATACTTGCCTGTAAGCGACGACCACTTCGAAAGCCAATTTCCATGGCAAGCAGCATGAAAATAAAGAGGCCGAACACGATCAAGACGCTGCTTTGGCTATACATAATTTCCCTCATGGAGTCATGGCTCTTCTGGTGTGCAGTATCTTGTTCGGCTTTCTTATCGATGCAAAGGTGGATAGCCTACCAGAGAAATGGAATGAAGCGATAGCGAACACGCGCAGCATAATCCTTATAACCAATGAGTTCATCGCACAGCGTGCGCTCCTCGTGCACAGCGCGCCAGGCAAGGGCAAGTATGAGCGGAATAGAGAACAGAAGGCCTAACCAAGAGCCAAGCAACAGTGGGATACCCATGAAGAGCAGTAACGCACTCGCATACATCGGATGCCGGACAATGGTATAAGGGCCGGTGTCGATCACTTTCTGGTTTTCCTGGATCTTCACGACGGGCGCAGCGAAGATATTCTCACGAAATGTCCACCATACCCCGAAAAATTCGGCCAAAATCCCCAAGCCACCCAGCGCTTGAAGCCAAGGCGGCACTGCGGTGAAACCGGTGCGGGCGGCATCCCAGCCCATGAACGCCATCCAACCGAAGAAAGCCAGAAGAAAAAGCATCAACCAAACGCGATCCCATGGCTTTTGAGCGCGTTGTATCGGTGAAGCCATGCGCTCGCGCAGCAGGCTCGGACTGTGCCTGGCCAGCCACACTATCATTGCGAAACTGCCGAACGTAAAGATTCCAATCAGAACCCAAGCGGACGGAAAGGCCAGAGTGCCGGCTGGCCACAGGATGAGGGCGGCCATGAAGGCCATCCATGTCACGAGTTGAATGAAGTAGCGCATATTATTTTGCCGAACGTGAAGCTAAAGGACGGGCGCGATAGCGACCGTCCCGCTTGCTTTGGTGGCCAAGAATCGCAGCCGGACATAATCAGCCATCCATCCGTTTTCATCCGTATAGAGAACGCTGACCAGCTTATCTTTAACAGATTTTAGAAAAATAGACTTTTGCTCTCGGCCTAAATGGCTTGTAATGCCATTTGCAAATATTTCCAGCCACTTTTCGATGCCGCTTATCAGCGGTGTTGGTCTTTGAATGCGTTCGATGTAATTAACGCTAAAACCTGAACTTTCCAGCAAATTCTTGTATTCGTCCGCAGAGGGAAAATACCAGGGCATGTTGAACGTACCAAACCTTGGGTTCTCGTTAAATGTTTCTTTCATCGCATTGAGCAATGCGGCAATGTTCCCGTTGCCGCCAAACTCGCCAACAAAGCGCCCATCCTGTTTAAGGGCGCGATAAACGCCAGTCAGCACGCTTGCGGGGTTTGTTAACCAGTGTAACGCGGCATTACTGAAAACAGCATCGAATTTATTGTAGAAATCTATATTGTGGCCATCCGCAATGTACGCTTCGATGCCACGGCTTTTAGCGGCTTCTATCATGCTTGGACTTGTATCAATGCCGATAACGGAGCAGCCTCTTTCTTGTATTTTTGCCGTTAAATCGCCATCGCCCCACCCGACATCAAGTACAACCTCGCCTTTCTGCGGATTTAACAATTCAATAACATCATGCGCCATTGACGGAACAAATGCGGCATGGCGCGTGTATTCGGAAGCGTTCCAAGTTTGTTGTGACATTTCTACACCACGCATTCAATTTCGTAAGGCATAACATTCCCAGTAACCGACGCTGTGCGACACGCCGTTTGCACAGCGTCCGCGTTGATCAAGCGCTTTTATTCTTGCGAACAATAACAACCCCTATTATTGTTGGATGTAATTGGTAAAACGCTCCGATTTCTCGTTGGTTGTATGTTGTTGTTTTATTGGTACAATGATCTCCATTTTACGTTCTTTGTATTGCGCTGCAATTTCAGATAAGGGCTTTGCAATCGCTTGCTTTTGCTGTTTTGGTCTATTTAAGTCGTTTTTTTCTTTCCCTGTTTTTTCTTTATTTTTCTTGATTCGTGACCTGGTCCCGACTTGTGCTTTGAATCATAAGCCTAAAATGTTGGGGTTCATTGCATTCACCGCCAACCTACCAAAATTTTGTAGGTTGGCGGTGAGATTGCGAACGCCGACACAAACAACAGCGTTGGCGTTCATATTATTCATTCCACCCTACCGCGCTGCTTTAGCTAAAGTCTCTTGCACCCATGCATTAAGGCTCTTGCCCTGAGATTCAGCCTGCATTGCCACGCGAGCATGAATGCTTGGATCCAAACGAAGCATAACCTTGCCAGAATAAGGGCGCTGGGGAGAACGATTTAATTTCTCACAGGTCGCAAGGTAATCATCAACAGCCTCTTCAAAAGCACTGCGCAATTCGGAAACAGACTCTCCATGAAACCCTACGACATCCCTAATACCCGCCAAATGGCCGATAAAGCACCCATCCTCGTCACTGTATTCAATGCGTGCGGAATAATTTTTATAAGACATTACATTCATGGTTTAACCCCCAGTTGAATTAAGAATTCTTTAGCATCACGGACCTGATAGGGTTTGGCCTCTTTTTGTGGGTGAGGCCGATGAAACGTAGCCACAACGCCATTAAGTTCAAACCGCACCCGCGAACCATTACCCTCTATGAGCTGCACTCCAAGCGATAGAAACAGAGATTCAACTTTTCTCCATTCCAGGGTGGAAGGTGTTGGCGTAGTATATATGGCCAAGAGTGTTTTACGATGGGAGGCATTCACGGGAATAATGATATCACATTTAGATATCACTCCAAGCATTATCTTAATGCCGAGTTCAGAGGTGGCTGCGAACCTTGCGATAAGACGCTTGCAAGCCTACGATTTTGGATCGGGTCTGGCTTAGGTTGTAACTGCGGCGAAAGGTATCCTGACATATAGGGCTGGCACGAATATGCTCACCTTTTGCCAGCCGCCGCGAGAACCCGGCCTTGATGAGCGACCAGCGCAGTGGATAATTGGCATCGCCCGGTGGCAAGCGCCCTATCGCATGCAGATGTTCGGGCAGCGCCACCATTGCCAGAATGGCAAACGGATGCACATCTTTCACCGTTTTCATGGCCGCATGCAAGCCATCGATATGCCGCACCCATACATCGGAGCGCCGTTCAGCCGGATTAACAGTGAAAAAGTATGTACCTCCCGCTGCATTGGCACGTCGGTAACGCATGTGTTTTTCTCTGTGATGTTGGGCTTCGTTTTATTCAGCCCAACCTACCGGGCTAATCAGCGCTTGACAGCGAGCAACCGGAGCGGCAGCGAAGGAAGCCTGCTGTCAAACGTCCGGTTCAGCGACGGGTCAGATTTCATCCGTGCGTGATCGCCAGTATTCAGGCGACCGGTGTAGATGCGCGACGGCGATAATGAAAATTTCTGATCTGACACGGCATAGATGAGTCCGTATGGGAGTCGATTCATCTGACAGCGCCGGATCGAACTGGACAATGGATTCCATGCTTCTGGGAATTTCTCGATACGCTGGATTGTCTCCCAGACTTCATCTCGAAATTCATCACCAAGGCGTATCCGCTGTGCGTTGTAGTATCAAACCGCGTCCTTTAATTCACGGCGAGCAGGTGGCAGAAAGCGAATCTTCAAACCTGCTTCCCCAAGTCTGCAAAAACCTGCTCAGCATCAATCGCCGTAAGCTCACCCGTTCGGTATGCGGCAAGTCGATCCTCGGCTTCTTTCAGCCACTGAGCATCCAGCGACGGGTCAGGCTTATCCAGGCTGAGAATCAGGTTTTCCACTAAGGCTGCGCGGTCGTTTGCAGGAAGCCTCAGTGCTTGATCTAATACAGATTCTGCTGAAGTGGTCATCGGAAATCTCCAACGCTTGTAGGTAAAATGTAACGGTAATTCTTGATGAAATCTAACGTAATATACCCGACATTTTGTCCAATAATCCTGTCGGTAATGTCGTATAACCAGGACAATTATTAATCAGCTCATTGTATTTCAACTTAAGCCTCTCATTGAGTAAAACAAATAATACAAGAAAGCATAACAATGCCGCCAACCCGCGTAGCATTTTGTCTGATGCAAGCCGAGTTACGCTATGTTAATCAATGAAATGAAGCCCAACATTTTACTGCCATCCCCCGCTCAATGTAACCCGACAATGTTGAATGTGGCCAATCAGAAGGGTGAGTGACCCAGCCCAATCTACCGGGCTTAAGTTTACTTACCCACGCTCGCTATTTTTGTCACGTTTTTTATGAATAACTGTAACGCTACAAATGCAGCGTAGATAACATGCGATCATGCAGTACACGAACTACCACAATTCCGTAATCTGTTTGCCGGAAATAAATAGAGTGTCGTCCAACTTGACTCCGGAGATATCCTTTAAGGATACGATCGCAAGGTGTTGCTATTTTCGGATTCTCCGCTAATTGACCGAACACTTCTGTCAACTTGTCTGTGTAGCGATTGGCCTGTTCCAATCCCCACTCTTTGAGTGTGTAAAGCCAAATGGTTTCCATATCGCGTGCAGCTTCGGGTGTTAACCGATATTCAGCTGACTTTGACATGTTTGGCGGTCATTTCTTTTTTAAATAAATCGCCATCAAATGGCTGTGGTTCACCACTCTGTTCGCCTTTGATTAACTCGTCACGAATGGTATCGATTTCAGAATTGCGCGCTTGATCGCGCCGAATCAGATCTCTGATATATTCACTGTCATTGGTGAAATCACCTTTCTTAATCTGAGCCTTAATCCATTCGTCCTGTTGGTCGGTAACAGTGATAGTTTTACGGGTTGTTCCCATTTTTCCTCCAAAGGTGTATGAAAAAATCATACTATTGAGGCAAAATAGCATTTTTTTACGTACTTGAAAAGACGAAAAACTTTGCCTCTTTTTAGCACATAATATTGCCAGTTTGAACCCGCGCAGGCTCGATTAGCTTTGCGTAATCGGGCATTTTTGTCGGATGAAAGCCGAGTCACGCTATGTTAATCAATGGAATGAAACAGCATCGCAATGAATCCCAATATCATACACCGCGTATGTGGCGGCGTTTATGCTGGGGTTCGCAGGTTTACCCTAACACATAAAACACGCAAGCCTGATTACGCGGTGCTAATCAGACCTACCCTGGCTTGACCAGGTCACAGCTTTATTTGGTTACTCTTGGGCGCTTTATTATGTTCTTGTTCGGACTGATAGGTCGAATACCATGGTACGCGTCAGCTAAGTCCATATTCCCAGCCTTCTCTAGCTTGCTGATGTATCCACTTTTCTGAATATTATCGACCATCTTGTTATAGCGTTCCCTCATCCATGAATATTTCACACGCTGGTCTGCCTTACTATGATGAGAAGAGCCCATGAGACCCTTTCTTATAATGCCGCCTAAATTGTTTATGTAAGCGGGAAAATCATATTCATGGATCATGAAGTTCTTGCTGTGCTTTATGAAAGTAATCAACGTGGTACATGCCATCAGAATCGATCTCCAGCAACGACTCTACGTGTTTAGTCCCACGGTATGCTGGAATGGTGCGATGCGTGATACCGTGCCCCCGTTTCAATAACTGGCCTATCCAGTATAACTCGTGGATATAAAGCAGCCTTGGTTTCTAGCAAATAAGCCTCGGCTAATGCTGGGCCAAATAAATATTCTGGAGTGTGAATGAATTTACCTAGAGATACCGCGCCTCGGCACAACATTCCGGACCAGAGAAGCTGCATGATGAGAATCTTAATCTCTAGCAATGTATGAAAGACTTCGCTTGGCTCGTGGGCTTTGAATGAAATAACCAAGCAATCTGAAAAAATCGAGACCTGCTTAGATCGTGAGATCTTCAAGGAATCATCTGAAAAAGAGTTATCTAAATCCAAAATTCTTCTGATTGAAGTATAAGCATCAACGACGCTGTTTATCTTCACCTCGTTCTCAACACCTTTCGAATCAACAGTCTCCTCAAGTAACGATCGAAAACCTAGTATGTCGATAAAGGCGACTACCCTTTCTTCGTATTTCATTGATTGTTCAATTTTTTAGCTGAGAAACATAACGTAATATATCCAAAATTCTGTCCAATAACCCTGTTGGCAATATCGTATAGCCCCGGTAATTATTCGCTATCCTATTATATTTCAACTTAATAAGCTCCCCCATTGAACAAAACAAATAATACAAGAAAGCACACCACCACCAGCTAAAAAATTGTTCAATCAAGTCCATGAAAAACAAGCTACAAACACCACCGCCCAAGCACGAAAAAAACCTATTTCTCACAACAAACATCATCCGTTTGAACTGAACGCAGTTGCCATTCCTTGACCAGTGCATAAAGTGCGGGAATGACAATCAGCGTGAGCAGGGTGGATGACAGCATGCCGCCGACCATCGGTGCGGCGATGCGCCGCATGACTTCCGATCCGGTGCCTGTGCTCCACATGATGGGCAACAGTCCTGCGATGATTGCAACGACGGTCATCATCTTCGGTCTGACGCGTTCGACTGCGCCTTCCATGACTGCAGTATAAAGATTTTCCGCTGACGGCTTTTTGCCGTCGATTGCGCACTGTGTTTTGATTTTTTTCCAGGCTTGGTCGAGATAGACCAGCATGATGACGCCGGTTTCCGCAGCGACGCCGATCAGGGCAATGAATCCGACGCCCACTGCGACACTCAGATTGTAATCCAGCAACCATATCAGCCAGACACCGCCGACCAGTGCAAAAGGAACGGATAGCATGACGATCAGTGTTTCGGTAAGGTGTTTGAAATTGAGATAGAGCAGCAGGAAAATCAGGGTCAGGGTAAACGGTATCACCAGTTTCAGTTTTTCCTGGGCGCGCTGCATATACTCGAACTGGCCGCTCCAGGTGGCATAGTAACCCGGCGGGAATGTGACCTGTTCATTGACGGCCTGTTGCGCGGCCATGACATAACTGTCGATGTCGCGGTCGCGGATATCGACAAAAATGTAAACGGACAATAACGCGTTTTCCGTGCGGATGCCGGGGGATGCGGTGACTGTTTTGATACTGGCCACTTGCCCGAGCGGGATGGCGCCGCCATCGGGGAGCGGCGTCAGAATATGCGTGGCCATGGCCAGCGGATCCTGACGCAATTCGCGCGGATAGCGCAGGTTAACGCTGAATCGCTCGCGGCCTTCTACAGTAGTTGTCAGCATTTCACCGCCCAGCGCGAGCGAGATAACCTCCAGGAAGTCGTTGATGCCCAGTCCATAGCGGGCCAGTGCCAGGCGGTCAGGTTCGATGTCGAGATAATAGCCGCCGGTTGAACGTTCCGCATAAGCGCTGGTGGTGCCGGGTACCGTTTTGATGACCGATTCGATCTGTTTGGCGAGTTGTTCGATTTCTTCGAGGTCATTGCCGAATACTTTGATTCCGATCGGGGTGCGGATGCCGGTGGCGAGCATGTCGATTCGGTTTTTGATCGGCATGGTCCAGGCGTTATTCACGCCGGGTATCTGTAGCGCGGCATCCATCTCAGCAATGAGTTTGTCGATGGTCATTCCAGCGCGCCATTCGTGTTCGGGCTTCAGGTTGATGATCGTTTCGACCATTTCGAGCGGTGCCGGATCAGTGGCGGTATTGGCGCGCCCGGCTTTGCCGAGCACCGATTCGACTTCCGGGAAGCTTTTAATAATCCTGTTCTGGGTTTGCAGCAATTCGGCAGCCTGGGTGACGGAGATCGACGGCAGGGTGATCGGCATGTACAGCAGGCTGCCTTCGTTCAATGTCGGCATGAATTCGCCGCCCAGTTTCATTGCCGGATAGATCGAGGCGATCAGCGCAATGAGCGCCGCTGCAATGGTCAGTTTTTTCCAGCGCATCACCCCGGTGATGACGGGGCGGTAAAGCCCGATCAGCACCCGATTCACGGGATTTTTCTTTTCCGGTGTGATTTTGCCGCGAATAAAGATCAGCATCAATACCGGAACGAGTGTGATCGATAACAACGCCGCGCCAGCCATGGCGAAGGTTTTGGTATAGGCCAGTGGAATGAACATCCGTCCTTCCTGTGCTTCCAGTGCAAATACCGGCAGAAATGAAACGGTGATAATCAACAGACTGAAAAACAGCGCCGGGCCGACTTCCCGGCAGGCTTCGATGATCAGTTGCGTGCGGGATTCATTCGGTTCGGCGCGCTCCAGATGTTTGTGCGCATTCTCAATCATGACAATGGCCGCGTCTACCATCGTGCCAATCGCAATGGCAATGCCGCCGAGGCTCATGATGTTGGAGTTGATGCCCATCAGATGCATAGCGCCCATTGCGATCATCATGCCGACCGGCAGCATGATGATCGCCACCAGTGCGCTTCTGACATGCATCAGGAAGATGATACACACCAGCGCCACGATAAGGCTTTCTTCCAGCAGGACTTGTTTCAGATTGTCGATGGCGCGATGAATCAGGTCTGAACGGTCATAGACCGCCTGTAACGACACGCCTTCCGGCAGACCGCTGGAGATTTCGGCGATTTTATGTTTCAGGTTTTCAATGACTTCGAGCGCATTCTGGCCGTAGCGCGCGACAGCAATGCCTGAAACAGCTTCCCCTTCACCGTTCAGCTCGGCGATGCCGCGCCGCTCATCCGGAACCAGTTCGACGCGTGCCACGTCGCGAATCAGAACGGGCGTGCCCGCATTCGCTTTGAGTACAAGGTTCTCGATATCGGCTATGCCGCGCAGATAACCCCGGCCGCGCAGGATGTATTCGGTTTCCGCCATTTCGATGACACGGCCGCCGACGTCGCGATTGCTGGTACGGATCACCTGCGCGACCTGCGTGATCGGGATACCGTAGGATTGTAATTTATGCGGTTCAACCGTGACCTGGTAGGTTTTTACAAATCCGCCCACACTGGCGACTTCCGCCACGCCTTGCGCCTGGGTGAGCTGGTAGCGTACAAACCAGTCCTGGATCGTGCGCAATTCCTCGAGTGTATGTCGGGCTGACTGTACGACGTATTGATAGACCCAGCCGACACCGGTCGCATCGGGGCCGAGCGTGGGGGTGACTCCGGCCGGCATTTGGTTCGAGGCGAAATTGAGGTATTCGAGTACCCGGGTGCGCGCCCAGTAGATATCGGTATCGTCTTCGAAAATGACATAGATAAACGAGGCGCCGAACACCGACAGGCCGCGTACCACTTTGGATTTGGGTACAGCCAGCATCGCCGTACTCAGTGGGTAAGTGATCTGGTCTTCTACGACCTGGGGCGCCTGGCCAGGGTATTCCGTGTAAATGATGACTTGCACATCCGATAGATCGGGGATGGCATCGAGCGGCGTGCGCATGACAGCGTAGATACTCATGCCGATGATGATGAGCGTTGTCAGCAGCACCAGAAAGTGATTGCGGGCTGACCACTCGATAATCCTGCTCAGCATGTCAGTGTCCGCCGTGACCGGTACCGATTGCGTGATCCGCGGCTGAATGCATTTGTGTAATGGCGTAGCCGCCGGTGGCCTGCTCGGTCAGCACGAAAGCAATCACCTGGCCTGGCCGCACCGATTGTAACAGGGCGGGATCGGTTACACTGAAATCCATGGTCATCGCAGGCCATTTCAGGCTGGCGATCGGATCATGCGCAATGGTAACGGTTGTATTGGTCCAATCAATCGATCGGATGACGCCTGTGGCATGATGCGTATGGACTGAAATTTCCGCCGGTGGTTTGTTATGCCTGTCTGCCTGATTGTCGATGGCCGATGGATTGAAACCGGTGAGTGCCGCTTTGAGATTGCTTTCCGCATCGATCAGGAAGTTTGCGCGGGTGACGACGGCTTCTCCTGCTTCCAGTCCGGAGAGCACTTCGGTATAGTCATCCGCCTGCATGCCCGTGGTTATCGTGCGGGGTTCAAACCGGCCTGTATCGTGCGCGATCAGCACCGTTTTCCTCAAACCGCTGTCCAGTATTGCGGAATTCGGTATGGTCAGCACGGCATGCGCGCCATGCGTCGCGGAAAATTCAACCCGCGCATACATATCCGGTTTGAGTAATGCCTCTGCGTTGGCCAGTTCAATGCGGACCCTGGTGGTGCGGGTCTCCGGCGTGACGGTGGGATAGATGAAGGTAACCTGGCCTGTGAATAGTCTGTCCGGATAGGTGTCTACTTTGATCGTGACGGTCTGTCCTGAATGCACCATGTGCAAATCCTGCTCGAATACTTCCGCCACGACCCAGATGTGCGACAGGTCAGCGATTTCATACAGCGTGTCGCCCGGCATGAAACGTTTTCCCTGGACGGCGTTCTTTTCGAGCACGATGCCCCCGACAGCGGAACGCAGGGGCAGATAGGTCATCGGGCTGCCTTCATGCTGCAATGGACGCAAATCGGATTCCGCAATATCCCAGTTGTACAGCCTTTGCAGCGCATTCTCTGAGAGCCGCTGCATTCTCGCCTGAACATCCGGATCACTTTCTCTGATCCAGTGCATTCCTTTTGCGGCGATCAGATAATCGTGCTGCGCGGTAATCAGCTCAGGACTGTAGACGTCCATCAACACTTCACCTTTTTTTATTTTCTGTCCGGTGGTGCTGACATAAAGGCGCTGTATCCAACCCTCGAATTTGGGGGAAACCGTGTATAACAGGCGTTCGTTGGCCTGTACCGTTGCCAGCGCCTGTACTGTCCGATGCAGCATGCGGTGCGTGGCGATTTCCGTTCTGACACCAAGCTTCTGGATTTTTTCGCTACTGATATGCACGGCGGCGCTGTCAGCGGAAGATTCTTCGTCCGCATAAACCGGGATATAGTCCATGCCCATCGGATCCTTTTTCGGCACCGGTGATGTATCCGGCAACCCCATTGGGTTACGGTAATACAGGATTTTACGTTCGGCGGGTGCCGTTTCTTTCGTGCCGGGAGCGGGTGTAAACTGTCCGGAACGGCCCCACCAGAATCCTGTGGCGAGCGCAGCAACGATGAGTATAAGAATGATCAACGCTTTAATCATTGTGTGCATCAATGTTTCCGCGCGCCGTCATAGCGTCGAGGGACTTGCCCGTAATGAATGCAATTTCCGCGAGCGCTTTGTTGTAGTTTGCGGTTGCGGTGACGAGACTGATTTCATATTCAAATACCGTCATCTGACTGTCGAGCAAGGTCAGAAAATCGACGCGGTTGACACGATATGCGGCGAGCGCTGATTCGACGGTAAGCAGTGCCTGCGGCAGGATGGTTGTCTGGTAGAGCCGTATGGATTTCAGATTCTGCTCTGCCGCTGCGGTGTACTGGCGTAATCCGGCGGCAATTTCATTGCGCTGCGCCTGATACAAATGCGTGGCCTGGTCGCGCAATGCCAGTGATTCGGTGATGCGTGGCGTAATTTTGCTGTCGCGCCAGACCGGCAGGTTGATAGCCACGCTGAAACTCACCATATCCGGGCGGCTGGCGCCATCGAGCATGGCGTTGCGCTGACCGTATGAAAGCCGTACATCGAGATCGGGGTAATAATCTTTACGCGCCAGATGCGTTTCTTTTTCAGTGCGCGCGATCATGCTTTGCAAAGCTTTCAGCTGCGGCCGCTGTGTGAGTGCGATTTCATGCAAGGATTCCAGATGCAGCGGCGTTTCATGCCATTGCGACAGGGTTATGTCCGGAATGCTGCCCGTATCATAACGTCCCAGCGCACGGATAAGGTCGGCTTCAATGGCCGGCAGTTCACGGCCAAGTTTGAGCAATTCGTCCAGCATCCGGGATATCTGCGTCTGTGCTTTCAGTACATCGGTCTGACTGCCCATGCCGAGAATATAGTGGTCTTCAGCAATATGCAGAAAATCCGCCAGGATCGACTTGTTTTTCTCGATCAGCCGGATGGTCGCGCGCGTGAGGCCCAGATCAAAATAAGCGATGCTGATCGCACGTATGACGCGATTGACCGTTTCCTGATAAGCATATTCGATACTTTGCGCATCCTGTGCGGCGATATTTCTGCGCAGACCGCGTTTTCCGGGAAAGGGCAGCCGCTGGGAAAGGCCGATCATTTTCATCGTCATATCGTCCCGGTCGAAAGGCGACGAGGCCAGCGGCAGATTGACGACACCGGCTTCAAGCATGGGGTCGTCCAGTGCTGCCGCAGGTGCAATGCGCTGACGTGCGGCGTCATATTCGCGCTGGGCGGCCAGGATATCCGGATTGTGCTCAAGCGCTTCAGCAATCAGGGCGTTCAGAACAGCATCGGTACGCTTTTCGTTCGCTGCGGGAACAGGCAGCGGTATCGGATAGGCCGGCTGTATTGAGAACACAGGGTTCTGATGTAAAGCTTCTGCAACGCTATGCGCGGGAAAGATAAAAGTGGTTATTGCGATCAGGATAATGTGTTTGCACATCATGATGCGTTTATCGTGAAGCTGATGTTGAGTGATCGTATTGCAGTGCCATCTGTGCCGTGAATACCGTGGATATCGTGAATGATGAAATTACGAAGCGTCACCTTGATGCGCAAATATAACAGGAAAATGCGGAAAAGACTGCCGGGATACAATCCTGCGGTGTGCGGTGCCTTGCACGAACCGGGTGTTTGATATCGTGATTACTTTTATTTTGTGGCGAGACTGATGCCCAGAATCAGCAATTCATTCCAGGCATCTCTGATGTTGCCGCCAGCGACGCCTTTGATGATCCGGTCAATTTTTGCAGCGTGCAGCAGGCTGTGCAGCAAGCGCTGGACGGTGATTCGCTTCGCAGCCATGATGACGGTGTTTTGCCGTTCCCCCCAGATGCGCACCGTTTTGAGCAGCTGGCCGGCAGGGATGCCCTGGTTCAGCCCTTTGCGCAGGAAAATCAGTTGCCGGATCTGTTCGCATAACACGGCCAGAATGAGTGGCGGCGCCGTGCCTTCGCTTTGCAGTCCGGTAAGTATGCGCGTAAAACGTGCCGGATTGGCGGTCAACATGGCGTCAGCCAGTTGATAGATATCATAACGGGCAACGTCAAGAATGGCGTTTTTGACGTGTTCAAACAACAGATGACCGGGTGGATAGAGCAGGGCAAGTTTTTGTATTTCCTGGTTCGCGGCCAGCAGATTACCCTCAACCTGCCTGACGATAAACAGCAGGGTATCGTTATCGACTGTTTGTTGCTGCATGGCGAGCCGGTTTTTGATCCATGCCGGCAGCTGGGTGTGTTCCACAGCATAAACGGATACCATGACACCCGCATGCGCAATGGCCTTAAACCATTTGGCGGACTGGCTTTGCTTATCCATTTTTGGCAACGTGATCAGCGTGACGGCATCCTGGGGTAAGGTCTGACAGTAGCTTTCCAGTGTTTTGCCGCCTTCCTTGCCCGGTTTTCCGGTGGGAATGCGTATATCAATGATTTTGCGATCGCCAAACAGCGATGGGCTGCAACCGGCGCTGAGCAGATCAGACCAGCGGAAATGGTTGTCTACGGTATAGATTTCATGCTCGGTAAAGCCGCTTTCGCGGGCTTTTTTACGAATCAAACCGGTGGCCTCGGCAATGAGCAGCGGTTCGCTGCCAAAAACCGTATACAGCGGCGCCAGCTGTTTTTGCAGGTGCAGGGCAAGCTGGTCTGCTTTTAACAGCATGCGGGCGATTAATTAGGCCGTGTGTTATCCGCCGGTACGCGGAATCGGTGGTATGGTCGACAAGCGCCAGATAATCTGCTGCACGGCATCTGACTGCATATCCCGGTACAACATCTGCTCTTCGGCTTCTTTGGCCAGAACCTGGGCGTCCAGGAACGGCAGAATCCGCGTCAATATAATTTCATTCACCGGTGTGATTTCAATGCCTTTGTTATCCACCAGACGGGTGGATATTTTAAAGATCAGTTCAAATTCCCGTACACGCCCGCCACCTGAGAGCGAGAGAATTCTTCTTTCATTGCTGGCATTGATGACTTGTAAAATGGCTTCGGCTTCTTCGATGCTGTTGACAATTTTTGTTGTGGTTGAAGCGCCGATCGCGCGCCGTAAATCCGACCCGATAGCGTGGCCCGGCGGCGCAGCGACATATAATGTTTTAAACGGGAGTGATGATATCTGTCCCCGCAGCTTGAAACCGCAGGCAGTCAGTATGAACAGCATTAAAAGTATCGCCAGAATGAAAATTCTGGATAACGGGAATTTTGCGTTGTCATCGATTGCGGTTGTTGCGGCTCTGTTCATGGTGTTTATGGGGTGAATGGGCGGAAGCGGGTTCCTGGCAAATGATTCAGATTTTACAGCAAATCGCTGCGGATTGTACTCATGTGCAGTATGATGTGCGGCATAGGCGCTATACGATAAAATCAAAAAACGGATTCGTGTCGGATTCATGTTTTCCGGACGGCTGCAACAGGATCAGCAGGTTATCGTAATAGCATGGCAGTCTTTGAAAAAAGGAGTGTATTAGTGAGTGTTACCCATAATGCCCGTATCAATATCCGTGCGCGAGACCGCCGCCAGAGCATGCCGTTTTTTTGTGTCTATCATCTGGGTCTTAAACCGGGAAGGCGTATGGGCGAGCGCCGGACTAAAACCGAGCGCGGGGGAAGCGCTTATGTCGACCGTTACGCGAATCATTTGATGTTTTGTACTGTCGGCATCATGTTTTTAAGCCTGTGCGATGCTTTTTTTACGCTGAAAATTCTGGACAGCGGTGGAGAAGAACTGAACTGGTTTATGCTGATCCTGATTGAAGACAGCGTTGCTAAATTTGTCGCGGTCAAAATGGCGCTGACCGCTTTGGCGCTCATACTGCTGGTGATTCATCAGAACGTCAGGATTTACTGCCGGATGCATGTCAGGCATTTGCAGTACATGATCCTGATCGGTTACAGTTTTTTAATCGGGTATGAACTTTACTTGCTTCAACTGGCGTCGAGTTTGTAGAATTAGCGCTCTTTAAATTAAAACTTGAGAATTAAAATGACAGAAAACGAAAAAAAGATCATCATCGACGGCACCGAATATCCATTGTCATCGTTGAGTAATGAAGCCAAGATACAGATTACCAATCTGCGCGTTGTAGAGAATGAAATCGCACAGCTTAAGGCCAGGCTGGCTATCGCGGGTACCGCAAAAATGGCTTATCAGGCAGCGTTAAAAAATGCATTGCCTGTTGAGACACACTGATTATTCCAGCGATGACTCCAGTGTTGAGTCGGCCGGTGTGAAATAAGAGGCGATTTTACGCAGGTCATCAAGCACCAGTGTGCCCGCGGCCAGATTCAGACGCAGGTAGGCGAGCAGGAAATTGTATTTGGCTTCGGCAAGATTGATCTGGCTGTTGAAGAGTTGTTGTTGCGCATCAAGTAAGTCAAGATTGATACGGATGCCGCCCTGTATGCTTTTTTCAGTGGCATGAATCAGCAGTTTTGCCGATTTCACCGCCAGTTCCAGTGATTCAATACGCTTGGTACTGCTTAATACCAGTTGATATTGTTTACGCAGTTCAACCATCACATTGTCCATCATGGCATCCAGATCAGCTTCCGCGCGCGCATAGTCGGCTTTTGCCTGATTCGTGAGTGCATTGACACGTCCACCGGCGTACAGCGGCAGATTGACTTCGACGCCGACTGTCGCGAGTTCGACATCCCGGTCGGCGGTAAAGAAAGAGGCTGATTTATTCCGGCTGAGACTGGCGACGAGATCGACGCGCGGTGTGTGGCCGGCGTATCTTTTGCGTATTTCTTCCTTACCCGATTGCACAATATGCCGTTGGGTGACGAGCTCCGCGTTACGATCCAGCGCGATTGCGCGCCACTCATCAAAATCGGGCAGGAATACGATGTCGGGACGGAAGATATCAGACAAATTATGGAGTTGCGTTGCTTCTCTGCCGATAATGGACTCCAGGCGTAACTGTGCCACATATAATTCGTCTTGCGCTTCAATCAGGCGTGCCTGCGCCAGTGCGTGCCGGGATTGTGTTTCCAGAACATCCGTCGTGGTGCCTTCGCCTTTCAGCAGCATATTTTCGTTGACGCGTTTGAGTTCTGTCAGCGAATCCAGTTGCGATTGCGCGAGCTTTAACTGATGCCGTGCCAGTAATGCACCGAAATAACCTTCGACCAGTCTGACAATCAACTGCTGGCTTTGACCGGTAAACCGTGACCGGCTGGAGTTGCTTTGCGCTTGTCCCTGGCGATAGCCGGCAGCGGCTTCCATATTGATAATCGGCTGGCGTAAGGTTAATGCACTGACCTGGGTGTGGAAATTCAGATTATTGGATATACCGGGAGTCGGTGTTTTTTGATCATTGGTACCTATGCTTTTACTGTCCGTATGCGTAATCGACAGGTTAGGCAGCAAACTTGCACGGCTAATGACTTCAGCTTGTTGTCCGGCTTCGCTTTCATGGAAAGCCGAGCGGTAAACCGGGTCATGTTCCAGTGCGGCTTCGTAGGCATCGAGCAGACTCAGTGCCTGGGCAGAGTCAATCAGGGCGACAGTGAAAACAATGACTGTAATTTTGCATGCGGTTTTCATGGATAGGTTTATTCCTCACTCATCGATGCGTGGAGGCGATCAAGAATCGGTTTAAACAAATAATTTATCAACGAACGTTCGCCGGTTTTGACGAAGATGTCTACCGGCATGCCGGCACGTACCTGGTGGTGGACCAATAACACCATGCCTTCAGGCGTGACCTTGGCTTTTAACTGATAATACGGCTCACCGGTACGTTCTTCAGTGAGCCTGTCCGCAGAGACTTGTATCACTTCACCCGGAATGTTCGGCGTTTTATTCTGATTGAATGCGGAAAAAATCAAATCCACCGGTAATCCGGGGTGTATTTTGTCAATCAGATGCACGGGCACCTGGCCGGTGATCGTGAGCAGGTCGTCACTGGGGACGATGTCCATCAGGCGGAATCCCGGTGCGATCACGCCACCTTCGGTAAAAACGTTGATGCCGACCACGATGCCATCGGTAGGCGCCTTGACCAGTACATTATCCAGCTCAAATTCGTGACTGATCAGTTGACTGTGGAGTGCATCCGCTTCACGCTGTATGTCGGATAATTGCTGGCGCACCTCTTTTTGATGTTCCTGAAGGCGCTGAATCCGGCGCTGTTTCAATTCGGAAATCTGGCGCTGGGTCCGTCCGATATTGCCGGTTTCAGCGGACATTTCTCCTGCGAGCTGGACATGGGTGCGCTCCAGATCGAGCACACGGTTGCGTGGTACAAAACCCTCGGTCGACAGTTCACGCAAACTGATCAGCTGTTCCCGCAGAAACTCAATTTGCTGTTGTTTGCTGATCCGCGAGGCTTCGAGACCTTGCAGCTGCATCGCCAGACCCGCGATATTCTCGTCGATGGCCGCCAGTTCATGTTCCATTGCGAGTTGACGTGACTTAAACAGCTGATTCTGAGTGAGAATCGTGTTCTGGACACGTGGATCATGCTGCATGGCCAGCAAATCGGCGGGATATTCAATCGTGTTTTTTCCATCGCGTTCCGTCAGCAGGCGTGCTTTTACGGCGCGTGCGGTGATCAGCTGGGTGCGTGTGATTTCCGTCTGTGCGTTGATCTGAACATCATTCATGCGTACCAGAACCTGACCGGCCTTGACTCGATCGCCTTCTCTGACATAAATCTGATCAATAATTCCGCCGGTACGGTGCTGAACCGCTTTGCGGTTGGTATCCACCGTCACGGTTCCGCTGAGTGGAACACCTTTATCCAGCGGGGCCAAAAACGCCCATAACATAAAACCGCCTACGCCAACCAGCACGATCCACCAGCCTAGTCTGGAATGCACCGTTTCATCGATCTTGACCTCTTCCGTTTGATCGTGCTCTGTCTGATCCGGCTGTACTGCTGGAGCAGGGCCGGACGGGATTGCGTTATTGTCTGCCTGCAATGTCATAACTGTTCCTGTCGTATACGTATAGCGCTTTAATGTGCGTTCCGATATGCCAATAAATCTTTAAGCCTCTGTGTCAACCACGTTGACAGTTTGCACAGGAAGCTGTGGTTGAGCAGCGGCTGGCGCCGGTTTCTGCTGCGCGGGCTGGGTTGCCTGCTGTTGTTTTTTTAATTCGGCCAGTACGCGTTCCGTCGGACCGAACAGCTTTGCCACGCCTTCTTGCAGTACCAGCAGTTTGTTGGTTACGCTGATAACGCTGCTGCGGTGCGTGATCAGTACGATTGTTTTGCGGCGGTTGCGCAGGTCGATCAAGGCATTCAGCAGCGCCTGCTCGCCGACATCGTCCAGATTGGAGTTGGGTTCGTCGAGCACGATGAACGCGGGATCGTCATACATGGCGCGCGCCAGCCCCAGACGTTGTTTCTGGCCGCCGGAAAGCCCTGCGCCGCCGTCGCCCAGTTTGGTGTCATAGCCTGCGGGCATGTTCAGAATCATCTGATGAACACCTGCGCGTTGCGCCGCGAGAATGACTTTCTTGGCATCCACTTCACCAAACCGGGCGATGTTTTCGGAAACCGTGCCGCTGAACAGTTCAATATCCTGCGGCAGATAACCGATGTGAGGACCGAGCTCTTCCTTGTTCCACAGATAAACATCCGCGCCATCCAGGCGCACTTTGCCGGACGCTGCGGACCATACGCCGACCAGAAGCCGTGCCAGTGTCGATTTTCCCGAACCACTGGGGCCCACGATACCGAGTATTTCACCTGCCGTCAGGGACAGGCTCAAACCTTTGATAACGGGTATGCGTGAACCTGGCGGCGCTGCGGTGACGCTTTCGACGGTAATGGCGCCTGTCGGCTTCGGCAGCGTCATGCCGGGCTCCCGTGCAGGGTGATGCTCAAGCAGTTTGGTTAACCGCTCGTAGGCACTGCGCGCGCCACCAAATTGCTTCCATACGTTGATCAGCAACTGCACCGGCGCAATCGCGCGGCCCATCAGAATCGAGCCGGCAATCATCATGCCGGGGGAAATTTCGTTTGCAAGCACCAGCAGCGCACCGAGCCCCAGCATGAGTGATTGCAATGCCACAGTTGTCGATTTGGATATTGCCGTAACAATGCCTGCTTTTTCACTGGCTTCCGCCTGCAGATTCAGGAAACGGCTGTGCAATTTGTTCCATCGTGCCTGAAGGTTGGGCAGCATGCCCATGGCTTCGATAACTTCGGCGTTGCGCAAGTTATTGGAGGCCATATTGGTAGAAACCACGGCCATGGTATTGGCTTCATCGAGCGGTTTGCGCGAGATTTTTTCGTTGATATAGGCCAATACAATCAGAACCGTTGTGCCCAGCAGCGCAAAGATGCCCAGCCAAGGGTGGAACATGAAAATGACAAAGATATAGATCGGAAACCAGGGGGCGTCAAAAAAAGCGAATAACGCATTGCCGGTCATGAACTGGCGGATGTTGGTCAGATCTTTGAGCGCTTGTCCTGCATTGCTTTCTCCGTGTTTGAGACTCTGTTCGAAGGCCGCAGTGTAGACGCGTTTGTTCAATTTCAAATCGAGTTTGGCACCGACGCGTATCAGGATAAAGCTGCGTACATATTCAAGCGCACCCAGAAAAATATAGGCACCGATGACAATGAGCGTCAGCATCAGCAGCGTCATTTCGTTGCGGCTTGTCAATACGCTGTCGTAGAGTTGCAGCATGTAAATGGCAGGCATCAGCATGAGGCCGTTAATCACGGCGCTGAACACGCCGATCGAGCGAAAGGCCTGTTTGAAGCTGAATAATACTTCAGCGATCTCGTTGTGAGGGATAGATTTTTCTTTCATCAGATTTGTAATAATAAAGACACATGCAACAACTGAATGGGTCCGGTTTTTATGGTAAATCCTCTGCCGACAGTAGAAACGGCCCGGAAGAATAGTTTAACTGCCGCTGCAGTTCTGTGCTGTCAAATACCAGATCCTGGTTCATGCGTGCCGCCATTGCGCTGTTCCAGTGCCGGTATCGCGGTATGCAGCGTACAATGATTGTCGCCAGATGAAAAAACCAGAGTGGCAGGGTTACCAGACGTGGTTTTCGATCAAGCGCCAGAAAAATCCGCCTGACCATTTCCCGATAAGACAGTGTTTCACCACCCGTAAGATTATAGGTACGATTTTTTAAATTTAAAGCTTTCAATGCGTGTATACAGGTTGCTGCTACGTCCCTGGCGTGTATGGGCTGCCTTAATCCCGCAGCTTTGCCGGATAATGGAAAAAAACCAAAACGCCGGATAAATCGGGCGATCTCGGTAATATTTTTGTCGCGTCCGAAGCCATAAATCAGTGTGGGACGCAGAATAACCCATTCGATATGATTTGCAGCAGCCCATGCAGCGACGCGGTTTTCACCTTCAATCAGTTGTTGCACAATCTTTTGCTCGTTGACATCAGTTGATTCTTTTTTGGTAATACAGCTGGTCGAAGATAGTGTGACAATGCGCTTTATACCATAGCTTGACAAAAGTTTGAAATGTTCGGGTAAAACCCAGATGGGTGCGGCGCAAATCCACAGGCTGATTTTTTCGTTGGTGCGATCAGGTTTTGCAGGATGCGCAAGTTGCCGCCAGATGATGTGTGCGCTATTCCGGGTTATCTGTTGTCGGGAAAAGGCCATGACATTCCAGCCGTTTTCCGGTAATAACTGTTGCAGGCAGAGGCCAACCAGGCTGGTTGCGCCCAGTACGCCGACATGTTGCCTACCCATGTTTGGGCTTTAGGGACTTGTGAACATAACGGGCGGAATGGAGCAGGGCTGTGAGTATGAAGCGTAACCATACGCCGCATGTTACGAGACCCATGAACAGAGAAGAGTATTCCGGGCCAAAAAATTTCTTATAGAAGCGGATCATGCCTTTATGTTTGTGCCAGGCCACGAAAACAGGCCGTGCTTTACTACAGGTGCCTTGGTAATGAATCGCTTTTGCATCAGGGACAAATAATATTTTCCAGCCTTTCTGACGGAAACGCATGCACAGATCGAGATCCTCGCAATGCAGAAAATAACCTTCATCCCAACCGCCAACTTCCTGCAGGACTTCGCGCCGTACCAGCATCATCGCACCTGTGGTGGCCTCTACTTCAACCGGCGCATCGGGCAGGGGTTTTTTGTGCAGATGAAAATCGGGAAACAGTTGTGGCCAGAACTTTTCCAGGCGGTACAAACCCGAAGCGCGTACAAAAGCGCGCCAGGGCGTGGGTATATTCCGCCGCCCGCCGCCTTGCTCTGAGCCGTCGGGATTCTGGATATGACCGCCGGCCATGCCCGCTTTGGGGGCGGCTTCGAGTGCCTGCACCAGATATTGCAGACTATTGGCTTCGAGAATGCAGTCCGGATTGAGGAACAGGATATAGCGTTCGTTTGCCTGTTCGTTTGCTTTTTGGCAGCCGATATTACAGCCGGCGGAAAAGCCGAGATTGGTAGCGTTGCGTATTATACTCAGTCGGGGCTCATTCCGGAATTGAGCGGTCAGTGTCAACAGGCTTGAGTCGGTGGATGCGTTATCAACGATAATAATCGAGTCGGTTGTTTTCAGTATTGGCGCAATACATTCGGTCAGCAAAGCGCCTGCGTTATAGTTGATGATGACAACTGCGACGGACAGTCTTTCTGAATTGTCATGATCGATCGGGCTGGTCTGTTGTGCGGTCATTTGCAAAAAGTCATGCGCTAGGCGGTCCAATTATGCCATGAGGTGCCAAATAGCAGCCATTGTGCCGAAGTTCGGTAACTGCCAACCACCGAGCATGGTCTCATAATTTTTACGTATTTATCGCTTGATCGACAGTGTCTCCGGGATTGGGGTGATTCGTCAGGATGTCGTTGAGTTGACGTTCAGCGACGGAAAAAGAGAAGTGTTCTTCAATATTGGCTTTGCCGGAATTGGATAAACTTGTCCACAGCTGCTCATCATCATATGCGCGTATAATCTGTCTGGCAAATTCTTCAGGTTCGTCGGCGATCAGAATGTCTCTGTCATGTTCGAGCTTCATGCCTTCCGCAGCCACACTTGTGGCAACAACCGGCACCCCATGAGTCATGCTGGTGTTGATCTTTCCTTTAACGCCTGCGCCGTATCGAAGTGGCGCGATAGACAGCCTGATACGATCAAAAACCGATTTGATGTCGGGTACAAAGCCTTTAATAATGATATGCGAAGAAGCGTAGGCTGCTATCTTCGCGGGAAGGTGAGAGCCAACGATCAATAGTCTGATGTCCGGCTTTAATGCGTGAAGTGTTGGAAAAATCTCTTTGATGAAAAATTCCATTGCATCAACGTTTGGTAGATGCTCGAAGCCTCCGATAAACAGAATGTTTTCTCTGTCCTGATAACCAAAAGTTGTTACCTGGTTTTTGTGAATATTCGATAGCAGCGCTACCGGGACATCAGGTGCCACCTGCCTGAACAATTCGATTTCCACCGGACTGACAAGTAATGTCTTGTCTGCTTTGCGTGCCGTTGTCAGTTCCTGCTGCTTGCGCATTTTGGCCGTAGCCAGCAGCAGTTTGTCCTGACTGATTTCGGCTTGCCGTTGTTCACGCAGGAAATGAAGATCGACAGTATCGAACAATATCATTGCATTCATGCAGTATTTTCGTGCAGCATCGATATGCTTTTCCGCAATATTGACCCGGCTGAGTAAAACCACATCGTAGAGATGTCCATGAGATTTCAGATGCTCGGAAACAGACTCCAGGTAGGGTTGGTAGAAACACTCAACACCGTTCATTTGCATTTGCCGGGTGTAGATGGAGTGATAAGTAAGGTCGTTTGCGGCAATAAAACTTACCTTGTAGCCTAAATTCTGAAAAACCCCCAGTAGGTTAAACATGCGCAATGAACCGGAATCGTTATCAGGCTTGAGAACAAGCGCATCGATAATGAGTGCACGTTTTTTAACGTTGCGTTCTTTTTCTAACTGCGGATTGTCACCGTTCAAGCGGTGAAATTTGAGCGTATCTTTCCAACGGTTAAAGAATTTTTTGTGATTGACTACCTGATATTGTTTGGTGCCCTGTGAAACGTCTGTACCGGAAGAAACGCCTTCAAAATGGACGACGAGCGCGCCGGGCTGATAGTAAACTTTTTTCCCGGTTTTTCTGACGCGAAAAGCAAGATCAGTATCTTCATAGTAAGCTGGCGAATAGTATTCGTCGAAGGATCCAAGATCAATCAGATCTTGTCGGCGAATCATCAGGCAGGCTCCCGAACAGTAGTCAACTGCTCTGCAATAGGAATATTCGGGTTTGTCGGGGTTGTCGTAACGTCCATAGTTCCAGGCAGATGCGTCCTGCCAGACGACGCCGCCAGCTTCCTGCAGCCGGCCATCGGGATAAATGAGCTTGGCGCCGACCAATCCAGCGTCGGGAAAGTGTCTGAAGGTATGTGTTAGTGCGTCCAGCCAGCCTCGGGTTACGATTGTGTCATTGTTTAATAAGACAATGTACCGGCCTTTCGCTGCTTTTACGCCCGTATTGCTGGAATGGATAAAACCCTTGTTTTCAGCATTACGGATAACCGTAATACCTGTGATATTGCCAAGCATCCGGGACGTATCATCGCTGGATGCATCATCCACGACAATGATTTCGTATACATTGCTGCCGCTGGCTTCATGGATCGATTTGAGGCAGGTGAACGTGTACAGGGATTTATTGTAAACCGGGATAATAATGGATATTTCCGGATCGGTGTTTTCCTGAAAACGAAGGTGGTGGTGCCGGGACGCTACGGAATAACGAATTTCCGGTGTGTGTTTTTTGTGTGATGGAGAAAACAGTTTTTTGGCTACGCGTTTAAACAGCGCATTTAAACCTTGTGTTTTCAGAATACTGATTGCGATCGGAAAATACTTGAGGAAGTAAATCACTAGGCGGCTTCTAATGTATATAGTTTAAGACGTATAAAAGCAATTTGACTGTCAACGACTGCGCTTGGTTGGCGGGTTATTATAATTGAAATATGCCGAATTCTTGTATATTCATGCGGCGGAATAACAAATGATTTGTAGCTATTTTAGCATGTCTGCTGTGACGATCGATTGTCAGTGTACTAAACCGTGGCCGTAATAAAAATCGTCCAGTACTATCGAGCGTAACAGATCCCGCTCAGACTGGGAAGGATTCTTGATAAACTGCAAGAACAGCATTTCTGCTATATGCGCGGGGATTTCAAAGTCGCTGACGAAATTGTTCCGGATTTTGACTGACTGATATATAAAATCGTGGATGCCGCGCCGGATTTCGGCACGTGTTATCGCCGACTGATGCTCTTCATTCGATAGTGGGCGGAACTCAGGAATAATTTCACCGGTTTCGGATGAACGGTAACGCACGATCTGTGCATCATCTGCACTGAAAAATTTTTCTATGGTAAAGCTTTTTCTGTACAGAATCGGCTCGGTTGTGCTCGGTTTGGTGAAGTGATAATAATATCCTTGGGTAATGACCTGATGTGTCGTGGCAATCTTTTCGGCAGTGTCAAGTGTAATCAGATAATATCCATGAATTTTTTGTTGTAACAGCCGGTTTAAGTATCCTTGGGTTGTCGCTGCATACCCGACGTCGACAATGGCGGTTCGCTTGTCTGCGTGTAAGCCAGTGTTTTTCAGATAAGTCAGTAGTGCAGGTCGTTCGTCCATGGCCTGTTCCAGGATGCGTTTTTCGAGCGCCTGTAACAGCGGTTTCAGATGATCGATATTGCCATGCTCCACGATGACCTTTTTTTTATGTGGCCATAGCTTGCGATGTGCGAATGTTTCGCATTCTTCATCGGACAGATGGATGCCGTACCGTTCAAAAATGAAATCCGGCATGGGATTGGGCGCATAATCCGTACGGGCAATCTGATAAATATCTTCAAGGTTTGTGATCATCGGCACGGTGATGGCGCGGCGCGAGAGCATGAGATATTCAGAGGGAACCGCATGTCGGTCATCGGATGTCCACAAATCATAAGCCATTTTAAGTATCTGCCCTTCGCGTGCGACAAAATACATGCATTGCATCGCGTCGTTTGCAGCTTTTTTGGCCAGCCACTGCACAAAAGACAATATCAGCGGGCCGGCTATGGTGAATCCGATTGACCAGGGTGTAGTCGGCACAAATTCGGTCGGATCAAAATTCGGATAAAACAGAGGCTGAAAATTTGCCTGAACAATTGTTCCCAGGGTTAATTGCGTGTTCAGATTATCACGGGTGTCCGGATTGCAGGCGCTCTCGATAATTGGTTCAAAACGTGGTGTGGCACGTGCCAGCTCGACAGGCCGCATGACATGCGTAACTTTGAATTGGAAATCCCCGGGTTTCTGCACATCGGATTGCTCGTTGTCTCCAATGATTAAAACTTCGTGCGGTGATACGTTTTCATCGGTCAGCAGCTGGCGGTAAAAGTCGCCCGTATCTTTTCGCAGGCCGTTCTCGGACGACAAATAAAACGCGTGCCACCCGGTGATACCGTATTTCGTCAGCAGGTTCTCGATGAGCAATTTTGGCAGATACATGTCGCTGGCAAGAATGACGCGTTTGCCAAGGCTTTTGGCAAGCTGAAACAAAGCGATCGCTTCCGGGCGTGGCGATACGATAGAAGACTCGACAGTTTCCTCAAGTGTGCAAAGTTGCTCAATTGCGTCGGTCGAAAGACCCGACAAAGCGGATAGTTCCTTGTAAATAGCATTCAAATCGACATCGTGTCCCACGATTTGACGTGCTTGGTTTTCTGCCATGGCGCGGAATTCAAGATAACGTTCTCCGCTTGTTCCACCGGCGCGATGAGCGATAATTCTTTTGATATCCTCTGGATTCAATAACGGACGTGTCACTAAGGTATCAAAAATATCGAAAACGACTATACGAACATCAGGGTGTCGTAGCGTGTTTTCGATAATTCCCTGTTGATATCGCATATAGCGATCGATACGCCAGCGCGACCAGCTTGGGGACTGCTTGTCCTGTAGAATAGCAGTGTTAAATCCGGATTGCCGGGTTACCAAGGCAAAAACACGTTCTATGCCGTGCGCAAGTGTGGCATCGTTTTGTCCGGCTTCCTCGGGAAAATCTTCAATGTTGAAACCCGCATTGAATAAAGGCTGAATCGCTTTGGACTGTGCCCAGAACATGGAGCCTGCCGGGAAATCGAAATAACCCGAAGGCACTGAGGCGATGCCGAGTTTTCTGCACAGTCGTTGTCCCAGAGCTTTATTGGAGAGCCAGGTATTTGCCCAATGCGGCAGGGCAGTAAAATTCTGTGGGTAAATCAAACCGACGCTTTTGTCTCCTGCCAGCAGTGAAAAAATTTTCCTGATCTGCAAAGGACTGCCCAGCAGATGATTCAACAGATATTCACGCCAACCGTCTGCTTTGCCATTGCTGTACAGTGATTTTTTGCTGTGAATATGTGCAATGTACTCGTATTGCCGAAGTGTTTGGCCAAAAGTACAGAAAAAAGGCGCGATATCGCGTCCGCGATTCGGTACAACGGCGATGGTCAGATGTTTGAGTTGCGGTAAATGGGATAAGGCGTGCTGGCATGTATGCTTGTCGGTTTCGTTTGCAGTCGAAACGAAAAGATCATAGGGGTAGGGCATATTATTCAGGAACATGGCAAACTCATTGGCCAGGTCCGCATAAAAGATATGTGTATGAATCGCAATGCGCCCGGAAGGCGGCGCTGCCAGGGGTTCAATTTCAGCAATGTCGGTTAAGCCGGTCAGCGTTGTATTGACATGAGCCAGCAAAGGATTTTTGGTATATTGCTGTTCAATGCGCCATAGTTCATAGTGTTCGGTGCCGGCAAATAGACGTCCGGCAAAGCGGTAAACAATGGTCAGAAGACATTGACGTACACGAACAGGCAGAATTCTGTATATTTTTTTACCGAGTGGAAGAATTCTGCGACGCAAACCATCCCCGGCTTCACGATACTGGCCGCGAGCGATTCGCGACACGAATCTCAAGGGCGCTGTGATTTTCCACGAAGATGACTGTGTGAAATCGTGAATGACACCGGTTAAGTGGTTATTGTGCGATTCCAGCGCGTTATTGATGTTGCATAATTCCTGAATATTTTTTTGCAGGGCGTGCTCCCGTTGTTCGCTTGAACATTTTTCATGCTCATAGTGGTCGATGTAACGACGTTTTTCATCTTCCAGCTGGTTTATGCGTTCCTGAAGTGTGTGAATCCGAACTGTACCGACAGCGATTTGTTCTGTCAGCTCGGTGGTTTTGTCTTCCCAGTACAGGATCATATCTTCCAGTTGTTCTCCGGTAAGCTGTGATTTCCATTTTTCATAGACCTTGCTGCGCGTTTTCCGCAGAAAAATCTTATCCAGACCGCGACCCAGACCGGAATCGCCGTAATTGCGATAAACAGCGCTGATGCTATCGCTATGCACGATTTCGCAACACAGTGAAATCTGAATCCAGAAGTCCCAGTCTTCAAAAACATCCAGGTTTTCATCAAACCGACATTGATCGGAGTCAACAAGCGATTTCTCAAATAACACGGCATGGATCGGCAGAAAATTTCTGCTCAAAAGCCTGTGTTGATTGTAGGGTGCATTGAATTCAGTGACCTGATCTAGCACATCATCGGTATAGTGTTCAACACGAACACCCGTGTATGCACAGCGGGCGTTTCGCCGGTTTTGTAATGCGATGGTCAGATTGCTGATATGTTCGGGATAGAAAAAATCATCATCATCCAGAAAAATCAGATATTTTCCCTGAGCGGCGTCCAGCCCTGCGTTTGCCGCTTTGCTGCGGTTCAGTGGCTCGCCATGAGTTGTCATCCGCAAAGGAAAGCGCCCGCACCATTCGCCGGCGGCGCGGTGTTCCTGGCCTTTCGCATTGACCAGAACGACTTCGATATGTGGATAAGTCTGCAAGGCGACGGAATCCAGCGCGTCGGACAGCGTGTCGCGATCCATGCTGCGGATAATCACGCTGACCAGCGGGAGATCGCTGGCGTCTATGGGTGATCCTGTTTTTTGCTGTCGTGTATGTTCCGACTGGTACAGTTTCAGTGGATCGCTGGCCAGCGCTTCCGTGTCGGTCAGAATATACGCTTCGGCTGCGTTAACTTCGACTGGCAGCGTGTAGGTGCGGTAACGGTTGAGCGCGGCAATGTGCAGATCGTAGCGCTGCTTTGCGTTTTGTGATGCGAAACAGCGCATGGCTTCCATTTTGCGCGCCGCCAGATCGCTGATATCGAGCAACAGGTTCGGTTGAAAAGGCTGGCCGATTTCATACAGCGCCAGTTGCACCGGATTCTCGCATCGGCGCACGGCTTCCAGTGTTGCCATAGCGAGTGCGCGATGATCCGGATGTATTTCGTAAACCGAGGGTGCATAAACCAGATCGGCCTCGGTGTCGCGAATCGCGGATAAAATTTCACCGATCAGTTTCTCGCCATAATAGAGTCCGCGGTCTGGATATTGCCAGAAAACCGGTGTTCCGTACTTGAGTACCGCAGCCGCGGCAATGCTTTCGTTCTGGCGTTGCCGGACATATTCAGTTGTTTCGTCCGGGCTGATGCCGTAAGCGCCATTTGTAACAATGATGACGTGGACAGGCACATGCTGTTCAATGTGCCGCATAATGGCACCGCCGCAGCCAAAGACTTCATCGTCAGGATGAGGAGCAAGTACCAGAACGCGATTGGCCGTGATATTTCCGGCAGCCTGATAGGGGATGAGCAAATTTTCCAATGAATTTTTGTGATATTTAAACAGCGCGCGCTAATTATACACATCGCGCTTCAAAATTCGGTCTTTTATGATTCCACCCCGCCTGGTAACGGGGCGTTGATTCATGTCCACGCAGGTTGTTGACTGCCTTGCCATTGCCAGTAATACATCAGATCCGGCTGAGGTATGGGTGCAGACAGCCGCGCAAAATAGGTTTTATCGCGCAGCCGCCGGAATAAATGGGCGTCAACTTCAACTGTGGATCCGTTACCAAAGTACCCTATGGCGGGGATCAATTGCGGCGATACGCCGATTTCCAGCAACCAGGCGTTGTGCAATCCGGTGGGAACAGGAAAAACCAGTTTTTCCTGGTTTGCGGCGACCGGTTCTGCATGCGGAACGCTGACGGTAGGTAGGTGTTTGTTGATACTGTCGACAAACCGGAAGCTTAATTTTTTGTGGAAATGTTTCTGCTGATAGATTGGCCAGCCTTGTGCGATCAGTTGATCTTTGGCGTGTGAATGTTCGTAATAATGCAAGCATTCCGCGCCGGGTTCCAGATAGAGCCGGTAGCCGTTCTTTTTTAAACGGTACATGAGATCGGTATCTTCCCAGTACATAAAAAAACGCGGGTCAAATAAACCACCGCAGCGCTGAATCGCTTCGCGGCGGATCAGCACATGCCCACCGGATAACGCTTCAACCGGTATGGCGGTGGTGCACGTCCAGGTCTGCAATGCTTTTTTCCGGAAGTGAAGCGATGGATACGCGGACAAACGCGGAATTGCCTTGGAAACGGCTTCCCGGTAAAAACCGGATAGCGATGGATAGGTGCTCGGCGGCATCAAAAACCGGCAATTGTCGTCCCAGTATATGCGCGGCCCGATAGCGCCGGCATCCGGGTGACTGTTCAGACTGTCGGTAAGTTTTGACAGTGCGCCGGGCAGTAGTCGGGCATCGGGGTTGAGCAGTAATATGGATTCGCCGTTGGAATAATTGAAAGCCTGATTACAGGCGCTGGCGAAGCCGATATTGTCCGGATTGCGGATATAGGTTACGGTGTCAGGCAGGTGCGCTTTCAGGAGAGCGCTTTCTGCATCGCTGGCGCTGTTATCGACGACAATGATTTCGGGCGTTACAACAGCATGCTGCGCTGTTACCGAAGCAACCGCACCGATCGTATGCCGGGCAGTGTGATAATTGACCAGTATGACAGAGATCATGGGTTTTCAGGATGAGTCCGTATAGGCACGATCAGCATCGCGTAATCGGGTTGTTGTGTTTTTATGTTGCGTCTTTAATGCCGGATTACGCAAGCTCAATCCGGCCTACTCCGACTTATTCCGGCTACTTCGACC